>NZ_JABUMQ010000008.1:0-74414 GCF_013336645.1 Myxococcus sp. CA039A
CGGACCTCCAGGCCTTCGTCCGCCAGCACCACCTCACCCTCAATGCACTGGTCCAGGCCGCTTGGACGCTGGTGCTCTCACGTCACACCGGTGAGCAGGACATCCTCTTCGGCGCCACGACGTCGGGTCGCTCCGCCGACGTCTCCGGCATCGAACACGCCGTCGGCCTCTTCATCAACACGCTGCCCGTTCGCATCTTCGTCGACGAAGACGCCACCGCGCTCTCCTGGCTCCAGCAGCTCCACACCCAGCAGCTCGAGCTGCGCCAGTTCGAGCACACGCCGCTGACCCATCTCCAGCGGTGGAGCGACGTGCCGCGTGGCACGCCCCTCTTCGAGTCCCTCTTCATCGTCGAGAACTTCCCCGTCGACGCCGCCGTCAACTCGGCCAGCGCCGAGCTGGGCATCCGCGACTTCAGCGCGCGTGAGCAGGCCGATACCCCGCTGGAGGCGTACGTCATCCCCGGGGACGCCCTGGAGCTGCGCCTGCTCTTCGACGCCGCTCGCTTCGAGCCCTCTACCCCCGAGCGCCTCCTGCGCCACTGGAGCGTCGCGCTTCAGGCCCTCGTCTCCAGTCCCGACTCACGCCTGGGGGCGCTCTCCTTGGTGACGGGAGAGGAGCGCGAGCAGGTCCTTCGCTCCTTCAACGCGTCCTCGCGCCACTTCGACCCCGCCTGCCTCCACCTCCAGTTCGAGGCACAGGCCGCGCTCACCCCCGACGCCACCGCGCTGTCCTTCGGTGACGTCTCGCTCTCCTACCGCCACCTCCTCCAGCGCGTCCTTCGTCTCTCCCACCGACTCCAGTCCCTCGGCCTCCGCCCGGACGCCCCCGTCGGTCTCTTCGTCCAGCGCTCCGCCGACATGGTCGCCGCCATGCTCGCCATCCTCCACGCGGGCGGCGCCTACCTTCCCCTCGACCCTGATTACCCCTCGGACCGCCTCTCCTGGATGCTCCAGGACTCTCGCGCGCCCTTCGTCCTCACCTCACGCCACCTCCTCGACTCACTGCCTGCATCGGAGGCCCAGGTCCTCCTTCTCGACGAGACGGGCGACGAGGAAGCGCGAACTCCCGGCAACGCGGACGCCGAAAACCTCGCGTATGTCATCTACACGTCGGGCTCCACCGGCCGGCCCAAGGGCGTCATGGTGCCTCACCGCACCGCCGCCAACTTCTTCGCGGCCATGGATGACCGCCTGGGCACCTCTCCTGGCACGTGGCTCGCCGTCACCTCCATCTCCTTCGACATCTCCGTCCTGGAGCTGCTCTGGACGCTCTGCCGAGGCTTCCACGTCGTCCTCCATGACGAGCGCGCCGCCTCTCGCCTCGGCACCGCGCTGACGCTGCCCGAGGTCCTCCGCCGCCACCCTGTCTCCCACCTCCAGTGCACGCCGTCCTTCGCTCGCGCCCGGGTGCTCGCGCACGAGTCACTCGGCGCGCTCGCGTCCCTCCGCTTCCTCCTCGTCGGCGGTGAGGCCCTCCCCGGCCCTCTCGCCTCCCAGCTTCGCGCCGCACTCCCCCACTCCTCCCTGCTCAACATGTATGGCCCGACGGAGACCACCGTCTGGTCCTCGTCTCACCCGTCCTCGCTCTCCGACGAAGGGGCTTCCACCCTTTCCATCGGGACGCCTCTCGCCAACAACCGTCTCTTCGTCCTCGACTCCTCCGGTCAGCCCTGCCCCATCGGCTCGCCCGGCGAGCTCTTCATCGCTGGCGAAGGTGTCGTGCGCGGCTACTTCGGTCGCCCCGACCTCACCGCCGAGCGCTTCCTCCCCGACGCCTTCTCCGGCATCCCTGGCGCGCGCCTCTACCGCACCGGTGACCTTGCTCGCTGGCGCCCTGACGGCTCGCTCGACTTCCTCGGGCGCGCCGACTTCCAGGTGAAGCTGCGCGGCTTCCGCATCGAACTGGGCGAAGTCGAAGCCGTCCTCTCACGCCACACCTCCGTCCTCCAGGCAGTCGCGGGCGTCCACCTCGATGCCTCCGGTGATGGACGCCTCGTCGCCTGGCTCGTCCCTCAGCCCGGCCTCGCGCTCGACTCCTCCGCGCTCCGCGACTTCGCCCAACGGCACCTGCCCGAGCACATGGTGCCGTCCCTCTTCGTCGCCCTGCCCGCGCTGCCACTCACGCCCAATGGCAAGGTCGACCGCAAGGCCCTCCCCGCGCCGCAGAGCCGGGGTCCACAGTCCGCCGTCGCCGACGACTCCGAGCCGAGGACACCTCAGGAGAAGGTCCTCGCCGCCATCTGGTCCGACGCCCTGCGCGTGCCGCGCGTCACGCGACATGACAACTTCTTCGCGCTGGGTGGCGACTCCATCCTCTCCATCCAGATTGTCTCCCGCGCACGCAACGCGGGCGTCCAGCTCACGACCCAGCAGCTCTTCCAACACCCGACGCTGGAAGCCCTGGCCCGAGTGGTACAGCTCCAGGGCGGCGCCTGGGCCGAGCAGTCGGACGCCGCGCTGCTCGCGCTCACCCTGCGCACGTCGACGGACTCGAAGTGGCACGAGTCCACGGACGTCGTCCTGAGCCGGTTGAAGCAGGCCATCGCCGACCGTCTCGTCACAGCAGGCACTCCGGTGGAGGACCTCTATCCGTTGTCGCCCTTGCAGCAGGGCATGCTCTTCCACACCCTCGCGGCGCCGGGCTCCGGCGTCTACGTCACCCAGTTGACGTGGACCTTCGGTGACGCCCTGGACCTGGGGGCGTTCCGGCGCACCTGGGAGGCTGTCATCCAGCGACAGCCCCTGCTGCGCACGTCCTTCCTCACGGGCGGCTCTCAGGAGCCCCTTCAGCTCGTCCACCCCGGTGCTGCCCTGCCCTGGGAGGAACTCGACTGGCGCGGAGTGGAGGAAGCAGAGCAGCAGTCCCGCTTCCAGGCCCTCCTCTCCGAGGACCGCGCTCGCGGGTTCGACCTGCGCACGCCACCGCTGCTGCGACTGACGGTCATCCGCACCGATGAGCACGCCTGGCGCGCTCTCGGGACCATGCATCACATGCTGATGGATGGCTGGAGCATGGGCCTGCTCTTCCAGGACCTCTTCACCACCTACGAGCAGGTTCGCGCGGGACTGGTGTGGATCCGGCGTGAAGCGACGACCTTCCGCGACTACATCACCTGGCTCGAACGCCAGCCGATGGCGCCGGCGGAGCTCTATTGGCGAAAGACGCTGCGTGGCTTCACCGCGCCCACGCCCCTCCCTGGTGCCCTTCCTCGAAACCCGGACTCGGTGCTCCAGCGTCAGCGCCTCCAGCTCCACCTGCCCGCGCAGACCACCACCGACCTCCAGGCCTTCGTCCGCCAGCACCACCTCACCCTCAATGCACTGGTCCAGGCCGCGTGGACGCTGGTGCTCTCACGTCACACCGGTGAGAAGGACATCCTCTTCGGCGCCACCACCTCGGGTCGCTCCGCCGACGTCTCCGGCATCGACCGCGCCATCGGGCTCTTCATCAACACCGTGCCCGTCCGCGTCTTCGTCGACGACGACACCACCACGCTCTCCTGGATCCAGCAGCTCCACACCCAGCAGCTCGAACTGCGCCAGTTCGAGCACACGTCCCTCGTGCGGCTGCACGGGTGGAGCGACGTGCCGCGTGGCACGCCCCTCTTCGAATCCCTCTTCATCGTCGAGAACTTCCCCGTCGATGCCGCCGTCAACACGGCCGGAGAGGCGCTGGGCATCCGCGACTTCACCATCCTCGACCAGACGGACACGCCGCTGGAGGCGTACGTCATTCCCGGGGACTCGCTGGAGCTGCGTCTCTTGTTCGACGCCGCGCGCTTCGAGCCATCCATCCCCGAGCGCCTCCTGCGCCACTGGGGCGTGGCGCTCCAGGCGCTGATGGCTGCCCCGGAGGCACGCGTCGCCTCCATCTCCCTGCTGCCGGGAGAGGAACTCGAGCAGGTCCTTCTCTCCTTCAACAGCAAGGCCCTCCCCACGCCGGCCCAGAGTGGTTCTGTCCTTCGTTACATCGCGCCGCGCTCACGGACGGAGGAGCAGCTCGCGCGGTTGTTCGAGCAGGTGCTGGACGTGGCGCACGTCGGGGTCGAGGACAGCTTCTTCGCGCTCGGCGGCCACTCCCTGCTCGCCACGCAGATCGTCTCACGCATCCACTCCGTGCTGGGGGTGGAGCTCCCGCTGCGCGTCCTCTTCGAGTCGCCCACCGTCGCGCAGCTCGCACGCCGGCTCGAGTCCTCGACTCATGCGGTGGAGCGCCACTCCCCGCCGCTTCAGCCTGTCTCTCGCTCGGGCGAGCTGCCCCTGTCCTTCGCCCAGCAGCGCCTGTGGTTCCTCGACAAGCTGGAGCCGGACAGCCCGTTCTACAACATGCCCGTGGGTCTCCGGCTGGAGGGGACACTCGACGTCCCCGCGCTGGAGCACGCCTTCACCGAGTTGGTGCGCCGCCACGAGGTGCTCCGCACCACCTTCCGCGAGGGTCCACTTCAAATCATCCATCCAGCGGCCCCGGTTCCGCTGCTTCGCGTGGACCTCTCCGCGCTCCCCGGTGATGAAGGTGAAGCGGAAGCCCGGCGCCTCGCTCGCGAAGAGGCGCGGCGTCCGTTCGACCTCACTCGCGGGCCGCTGCTGCGCGCCACGCTGCTCCGTCTTTCCGAGTCGCGGCACGTCCTGCTGCTGACCCTGCATCACATCGTCTCGGACGGCTGGTCCGTCGACGTGCTGGTTCGCGAGTCCGCCGCGCTATATGCCGCCTTCCGCGCGGGACACGACTCTCCGCTGCCCGAGCTGTCCATCCAGTACGCGGACTACGCGGCGTGGCAACGCGGCTGGCTCCAGGGCGAGGCGCTCGACGCGCAGCTGTCCTGGTGGCGCGAGCACCTCCAGGGTGCGCCCCGCTTCCTCGAACTCCCCACGGACTTCCCTCGGCCCGCCATCCAGGGCTTCCAGGGCGCCACCCTCACCCGCACGCTGCCGCGCGCGCTGGCAACGGCGCTCCAGGCACTCTCCCGCCGTGAGGGCACCACCCTCTTCATGGCGCTGCTGGCTGGCTTCGACCTCGTCCTCTCGCGGTACTCGGGGCAGGCGGACCTCGTCGTCGGCACGGACATCGCCAACCGCAACCGCGTGGAGACGGAGGGCCTCATCGGCTTCTTCGTGAACCAGCTCGCCCTGCGCGCGCGAACCACGCCGGGGATGACCTTCCGCGAGCTGCTCGCCCAGGTGCGCGACGTCACGCTGGGCGCCCACTCGCACCAGGACCTGCCGTTCGAGGAGCTGGTCAAGGCCCTCAACCCCGAGCGCAGCCTCGGCCATACGCCCCTGTTCCAGGTGAAGCTGGTGCTGCAGAACCAGCCTGCCGCGGCGCTGGAGGTGCCCGGCCTCACGCTGCGCCCCGAGTTCTCGGAGTCCGGCACCTCGCGCCTGGACCTCACCCTCGCCATCGTCGAGACGGAGGCCGGGCTGGAGTGCACCTGCGAGTACCGCACGGACCTCTTCGAGGCCACCACCATCGACGGGCTCGTGCGTCACCTCGGCGTGGTGCTGGAGGCCGCGGCGGCGAACCCCGGCACGCCCATCTCCGACCTGCCCCTCATGGCCCAGGCGGAGCAGCGCCAGCTCCTGGTCGACTGGAACGCATCCGCGCGCGACTTCCCTCGTGACGTCGGCGCGCACCAGCTCTTCCAGGCGCAGGCCACGCGCACCCCGGACGCCATCGCCGTGCGCTTCGAGGGCCAGCAGCTCTCCTACGCGCAGCTCGACGCTCGCGCCAATCAGCTCGCGCACCACCTGCGGGGCCTCGGCGTCCGCGAGGATGTGCCCGTCGCCCTCTGCGTGGAGCGCTCGCTCGACACCGCCGTCGCCATCCTCGGCATCCTCAAGGCGGGCGGAGCCTACGTCCCGCTCGACCCCAGCTATCCCGTCGAGCGCCTCACGTTCATGCTGCGCGACTGCGCGGCGCCCGTCCTCGTCACGACCGAGGCCATCGCCGACGAACTCCCGGCGGGGAGCGAGCAGCTCGTCCTGCTCGACGCCGAGGCGGACCTCATCGCCGCACAGCCCACCCGCGCGCCCGAGCCGGCCACCACCGCCGACAACCTCGCGTACATCATCTACACCTCCGGCAGCACCGGCAGGCCCAAGGGCACGCTCCTGCAGCACCGGGGCCTGTGCAACACGGCCCTCCAGACAGGCCGTGCCATGGGGCTCGGCACTGGAAGCCGCGTCCTCCAGTTCTTCTCCGCTGGCTTCGATGCATCGGTCTGGGAGTTCTTCGGCGCGTTGCTCTCGGGTGCCACCCTCGTGCTGGCGCCGCGTGAGCGACTCCTGCCCGGAGCACCCCTGCGTGCGCTGGCCCGGGATGAGTCCATCACCGCGGTGACGCTCACCCCCTCGGTCCTCGCGCAACTGTCGCCCGAGGACTTCCCTTCGTTGGAGACGCTCGTCTCCGCGGGCGAGGCGTGCACGCCGGAGCTGGTGCGTCGCTGGTCACCGCACGTGCGCTTCCTCAACGCGTACGGCCCCACCGAAACCACCGTCTGCGCGTCCATCACCGAGCCACTGACGGCCGGACAGGTCCTCACCATCGGTCGCCCCTGGGCCAACCTCCAGGTGTACGTACTGGACGCTTCGCTGCGCCCACAGCCCGTCGGCGTGCCCGGCGAGCTGTGCGTGGGTGGCGTCGGTCTGGCGCGAGGCTACCTGGGACAGCCCGCGCTCACCGCCGAGCGCTTCATCCCGGACGCACTCTCCGGAGTGCCCGGGGCGCGGCTCTATCGCACCGGAGACCGGGCGCGGTGGCGAGCCGATGGAACGCTCGATTACCTGGGCCGCCTCGACTCGCAGGTGAAGCTGCGCGGCTTCCGCATCGAGCTGGGTGAGGTGGAGTCCGTCCTCTCGCGGCTCCCCTCCGTGCGCGAGGCCGTCGCCGTCGTGCGCGAGGATGCTCCCGGCCTCACCCGGTTGGTGGCCTACGTCGTGGCCGAGGAGGACGAGTCGGTCGACCCGGCCTCACTGCGCGCGGCGCTCAAGGAGCGGCTGCCCGAGCACATGGTGCCCTCCGCCATCGCCGTCCTGCCCGCGCTGCCGCTCACGGCCCATGGGAAGGTGGACCGCAACGCCCTGCCTCCACCCGAAGGCACGGGCGAGACCGAGGTCCGGGAGTACGTCGCGCCCCGAGGTGAGACGGAGTCGCGGCTCGTCGCCCTGTGGCAGGAGCTGCTGCACGTCGAGCGCGTCGGCGTCCATGACGACTTCTTCGAGCTGGGTGGCCACTCACTGCTCGCCACCCAGGCCCTCTCGCGCGTGCAGGTCGCCTTCGGAGTCGAGCTGCCCTTGCGCGAGCTCTTCGAGGCCCCCACCGTGGCGCGGCTGGCCCTGAGGCTGGACACGCTGGCCCAGGCCGGCGCAAGCACCCTGAAGGCCCCCGCGCTGACGCCCGCTCCGCGCACGGGAGACCTGCCGTTGTCCTTCGCCCAGCAGCGACTGTGGTTCATCGACCAGCTCGAACCCGGCAGCTCGCTCTACAACATCCCCACGGCCCTGGAGCTGGAGGGGCCGCTGGAGGTCACCGCGCTGGAGCGCGCCTTCACCGAGCTGCAACGGCGCCACGAGTCCCTGCGCACCACCTTCGGCGCAGTGGACGGACAGGCCATCCAGCGCATCCACCCGGCCGCGCCGTTCCCGCTGCCCGCGGTGGGGCTGGAGTCGCTCGCGCCCGAGGAGCGGGACCGCGAGACGCGGCGGTTGACGTCGGAAGAGGCCCTGCGCCCGTTCGACCTCGCACGCGGTCCGTTGCTGCGCGCCACGCTGTTGCGGCGGGCCACGACTTCGCACGTGCTGCTCGTCACCCTGCACCACGGCGTCGCCGACGCGTGGTCCATGAGTGTCCTCGTGCGCGAGCTGGTCGCCCTGTACGCGGCCTTCCGCGAGGGCCTTCCGTCTCCCCTGTCGGAGCTGGCCGTGCAGTACGCGGACTTCGCCGTGTGGCAGCGCGGTTGGTTGCGAGACGCGGCCCTGGAGGAGCAACTCGCGTGGTGGCGTGACGCGCTGGCCGGCGCGCCCCCCTTGTTGGAGCTGCCCACCGACAGGCCCCGTGCCGCACTGGCCTCACGCGAGGCGGCGCTCCACCCTGTCTCCCTCGGAGCCGAGCTGTCCGAGTCCATCAAGGCGCTCTCGCAGCGCCATGGCGCCACGCCCTTCATGACGCTGCTGGCGGCGTTCCAGCTCCTGCTCGCGCGCTACTCCGGGCAGGACGATGTCGTCGTCGGCTCGCCCATCGCGGGACGCAACCGCGCCGAGACGGAGGACCTCATCGGCTTCTTCGTCAACACCCTGGTGCTGCGCGCCCAGGTGGCCCCGCGCGTGACGTTCTCCGAGCTGCTGACCCAGGTGAAGCACTCCACCCTCGGCGCGTTCGAGCACCAGGACGTGCCCTTCGAGAAGCTCGTGGAGGAGCTGCAGCCCCAGCGCAGCCTCGGCTTCTCTCCGCTCTTCCAGGTCACCTTCTCGCTGCTCAACGCGCCCACCGGCGACCTGGAGCTTCCCGGACTGAGCCTGCGCCCGCTCGCGCCAACGGGGCTGCTCGCCAAGTTCGACCTGGACCTCACCCTCTCCGAGTCCCCCACGGGCTTCGAGGGCGCGCTCCAGTTCTCCACCGCGCTCTTCGACACGGCCACCGCCGCGCGGATGGCGACGCACTTCCTCACCTTGCTCCGCGCCGCCGTGGCCCAGCCGGAGGTGCCTGTCTCCTCCCTGCCGCTCATGGACGCCGCCGAGCGGCAGCGCCTCCTCGTCGAGTGGAACAACACCGGCATCGACTTCCCGCTCGACAGCCCCGTCCATCGACAGGTCTCCGTGTGGGCCGGGCTCATGCCGCACGCCACCGCGGTCATCTCGGACGATGGCACCCTCTCCTTCTCCCAGCTGGAGGCCCGCGCCAGCCGTCTCGCCGCCCGGCTCCTCCAGACAGGTGTCCGTCCGGGCTCCCTCGTCGCGGTCTTCATGGAGCGCTCACTCGAGCTGCCCGTCGCCCTGCTCGCCATCCTCAAGGCGGGCGCCGCGTGGCTCCCATTGGACCCGGCCTATCCCCGTGAGCGACTGGCCTTCATGCTCCAGGACGCCGCGCCCCCGGTGCTCCTCACCCAGCCCCACCTCCGGGCGGCATTGCCCGAGGGCCCCACCGTCATCTCCCTCGACCCGCAGTGGGGCGCGCACGGGGATGACGGCGAGAGACGCTTCGACACCGAGGTGGCCGTGGCTCCCTCCAGCCCGGCGTACCTCATCTACACCTCCGGGTCCTCTGGCCAGCCCAAGGCCACGCTCGTCTCGCATCAGGCACTCGCCAACCACATGGCGTGGTTGCTCTCCGCCTTCCCGCTCCTGCCCGGCGACAGGGTTCTCCTCAAGACGCCGCTCAGCTTCGACGCCTCCGTCTGGGAAATCTGGGCGCCGCTCCTCGCGGGACTCCCCCTGGTCCTCGCTCCCACCGACGCTCACCGCGACCCGGCCGCGCTCCTGGCCAGCGTCCTGCGACACCGCGTCTCCGTCCTCCAGCTCGTCCCCTCCCTGCTGCGCTTCCTCCTCGACGAGGAAGGGCTTGCGAGCGCGGCTTCCCACCTCCGCTTCCTCTTCTGCGGCGGCGAAGCCCTGCCCTCCGAACTCGCGCGCCGCCTCCACGCCACGCTCCCCAGGGCCCTGCTCGTCAACCTCTACGGCCCCACCGAAGTCACCATCGACTCGACGTTCGCCCTCGCCTCACCGTCGGAGTCTCGCGCGGCCATTCCCATCGGAAGGCCGGTCTCCAACACGCGGGCCTACGTCCTCGACGCGCTCCTCGAGCCCGTCCCCACGGGGGTCCCGGGCGAGCTTTTCCTCGCCGGTGCCCAGCTCTCGCTCGGCTACCTCCACCGCCCGCACCTCACCGCGGAGCGGTTCATCCCGGACCCGTTCAGCATCGAGCCTGGCGCCCGCCTCTATCGCACCGGAGACAAGGCGCGCTGGCTCGCGGACGGCACCCTCGAGTACCTCGGCCGCCTCGACTTCCAGGTGAAGCTGCGCGGCCAGCGCATCGAGCTGGGTGAAGTCGAAGCCGCGCTCCTCGCGCACGCCGACGTTCGTGAAGCCGTCGCGCTGGTTCGAGAGGACTCGCCGGGCAACCAGCACCTCGTGGGCTACGTCGTCGCCAGCGAGACGGTGGACATCGCGGCCCTGCGCACGTTCCTCCTGGCGCGGCTGCCCGAGTACATGGTGCCCGCCGTCCTGGTACCGCTGGAGGCCCTGCCCCTCACGGCCAACGGCAAGCTCGACCGAAGCGCCCTGCCGGCCCCCGACGCTGTTCTCACCGACACCTACGTCGCGCCTCGCACCAACACCGAGCGCACGCTGGCCGCCCTCATGGCGGAGCTGCTGCGCATCGAGCGCGTCGGCGCCGAGGACTCCTTCTTCGCGCTCGGCGGCCATTCGCTCCTCGCCACCCAGCTCGCCTCGCGCATTCGCGCGGCCTTCCAGGTCGAGCTGCCCCTCCGAGCCCTCTTCGAGGCTCCCACTGTCGCGTCCCTCGCGGCGCGCATCGACGCGAGTTCGCGTGGAGGCATCTCGAAGGCGCCTCCCCTGACGCCCATGCCTCGCACCGAGGCCTTGCCGCTGTCCTTCGCACAGCAGCGACTGTGGTTCATCGACCAGCTCGAGCCGGGGAGCTCCCTCTACAACATCCCCATCGCCCTGCGCCTCGAAGGCACCCTGGACGTCGCCGCCCTCGAGCGCGCGGTCTCCGAGGTCGTCGCACGACATGAAGTGCTGCGCACCACCTTCACGGCCTCCGTCGATGGGCAGCCCCTCCAGCGAGTCCGCGCGGCTGCTCCCGTCACCATTCCGTGCATCGACCTCCGTCACCTCGACCCGACCTCCCGTTCCTTCGAGGAGCGGAGCCTTGCCCTGGAGGAGTCCGCTCGCCCGTTCGACCTGACCTCGGACTCCCTCTTCCGCCTCTGCCTCGTCCGACTGGAGGAGCACGCGCACCTGCTGCTCTTCACCGTCCACCACATCGTCTCGGATGGCTGGTCCACCGGCGTGCTGGTGCGCGAGCTGGGCGCGCTCTATGCGGCGCACCTGTCCGGCGTGCCTGCCTCACTGCCTCCGCTGCCCGTGCAGTACGCCGACTTCGCGGCCTGGCAGCGCGGCTGGCTGCGCGACGAGGCGCTGCGCACGGAGCTGGACTTCTGGAAGAAGCACCTCCAGGGGGCTCCGGCGCTGCTGGAGCTGCCCACCGACAGGCCGCGTCCCGCGGTTCAATCGCGCACGGCCTCGTCCCATCCGCTCTCCCTCGGCGCGCGGCTCTCCGAGGCCGTCAAGGCGCTCTCCCAACGTGAAGGCGCCACACCCTTCATGACGTTGCTGGCGGCCTTCCAACTCCTGCTCTCGCGATACTCCGGGCAGGACGACCTCACCGTCGGCTCGCCCATCGCCGGCCGCAAACACGCGGAGACCGAGCCCCTCATCGGCTTCTTCGTCAACACGCTCGTGCTCCGCGCGCGCATCGACTCGCGGGCCTCCTTCCGAGTGCTCCTCGCCCAGGTGCGCGCCTCCACGCTGGAGGCGTACGAGCACCAGGACGTGCCCTTCGAGAAACTCGTCGAGGAGCTGCAGCCCGAGCGCAGCCTGGGCTTCTCTCCCCTGTTCCAGGTCTTCTTCTCGCTCCTCAACACCCCCATGGGGGACCTGGAGCTTCCCGGCCTGCGCGTCCTTCCCGTCGACTTCGACAACGCCGTCGCGAAGTTCGACCTCGACCTCTCCCTCAGCGAGACGCCGTCGGGCTTCCAGGGCTCGCTCCAGTTCTCCACGGCCCTGTTCGACGCGGCCACCATCTCTCGACTGGCGTCCCACTTCCTCATGCTGCTCCGCGCGGCGGTGGAACAACCGGATGCCCCCGTCGCGTCCCTTCCGCTCATGGACGAGGCCGAGCAGCACCGCGTCCTGGTGGAGTGGAACGACACGCATGCGGACTTCCCCGCGCACACCACCGTCCACGCCCTCTTCGAGGACACCGTCGCTCGCGCTCCCAACGCGCTCGCCGTGTCCATGGGCGACGCTCAGCTCACCTTCCGTGAGCTGGAGGCCCGCGCCAATCAGCTCGCCCACGCGCTGCGCGACCTGGGTGTCGGGCGAGGCTCACGGGTGGGCCTGTACTTCCGCCGCTCGCCGGAGATGGTCGTCGCCCTCTGGGCCGCGCTCAAGGCCGGTGCCGCCTACCTCCCTCTCGACCCGGCCCTGCCCGACTCTCGCATCGCCTTCCTCCTGGACGACACCCACGTCGCCATCGTCCTCACCGAGTCGGTGCTCGCGGACGCGCTGCCCGCGAGCGCGCTCCATGTCCTCCGCGTCGACGACGACTGGGACGTCACGGCGGGCAAGCAGCCCACGACTGCTCCGGCCCCCCTGGCCACCGCCGACGACCTCGCCTACCTCATCTACACCTCTGGCAGCACCGGTCTCCCCAAGGGCGTCATGGTGGAGCACCGGGGCGTCGTGAACTACCTCACCTGGGCCCTGCGCGCGTACCGCATCGCCGAAGGCTCGGGCTCCCCGGTCCACTCGCCTCTCTCCTTCGACCTGACCGTCACCAGCCTCATCGCTCCGCTCATCGCGGGGAGACCCGTGGTGCTCGTGCCCGAGGAAGCGGGCGTGGAGGGGCTGGGTGAAGCCCTGCGCGAGGGCAGCGACTTCAGCCTCGTGAAGCTGACGCCCACGCACCTGCAACTGCTCGCCTCCCAGCTCACGCCGGGCGAGGCAGCCGGTCGCGCACGTGCGTTCGTCATCGGTGGCGAAGCCCTGACCGCCGAGGGCGTGGCCTTCTGGCGCAAGCACGCTCCGGACACCCTGCTCATCAACGAGTACGGCCCCACCGAGACGGTGGTCGGTTGCAGCGTCCACACCGTGGCCCCTGGAGACGCCACGAGCGGTTCCATCTCCATCGGCCGTCCCATCGCCAACACCCGCCTGTACGTCCTGGATGCACACCTGCGCCCCGTTCCAGTGGGCGTCGTGGGTGAGCTGTTCATCGGCGGCTCGGGCGTGGCGCGTGGCTACTGGCGGCGTCCCGCGTTGACCGCGGAGCGATTCATCCCCGATGCCTTCAGCACGCAGCCTGGAGCCCGGATGTACCGCACGGGCGACCGCGTCCGCTGGGGCGCCGACGGACGGCTGGAGTACCTGGGCCGCGCCGACTTCCAGGTGAAGGTGCGTGGTTACCGCATCGAACTGGGAGAGATTGAATCCGCGCTGCGGACGCATGCCTCCGTCGGCGACGCGGTGGTGGTGGTGCGCGAGGAGGGCCCTTTGGGCGCACGGCTCGTGGCCTATGTCGCGCCGCATGCCGGCGCTTCCCTCCCCGACATCGGAGTGCTGCGGGCGCACCTGGGTGAGCGCCTCCCGGCGTACATGGTGCCCTCGGCCATCGTCGCGCTGGAGGCACTGCCCTTGTCCTCCAACGGCAAGGTCGACCGCGCCGCGCTGCCTTCGCCGGACGCCGTGAGCACCGACTCCTACGTCGCGCCTCGCAACGAGATGGAGGAGGCCCTCGCCACGGTGTGGGCCCAGGTGTTGCGCGTCCCGCGTGTCGGCATCCACGACAACTTCTTCCAGTTGGGCGGCGACTCCATCATCAGCCTCCAGCTCGTCGCGCGCGCCCGTCGTGCCGGTCTGCACTTCGCGCCCCGGCAGCTCTTCCAGTCGCAGACCATCGCCACCCTGGCCCCCGAGGTCTCCCGGCTCCAGGCCACCACTGCTGAGCAAACGCCCGTCGTCGGCCCGGTGCTCCTCACGCCCATCCAGCGCGCGTTCCTCGAGGGCACGAATCCCGAGCCGCACCACTACAACCAGGCGCTGATGCTGCGGCTGCGCGAGCCGGTGGAGCCCTCTGTCCTCGAAGCCGCCCTGCGCAAGCTGGTGGAGCACCACGACGCCCTGCGCATCCGCTTCGTCCAGGAGGACGGCCGGTGGAGCCAGCACGGCACGGGCCTGGAGCACACCCCGTCGCTGTGCCGGGAGGACGTGTCGTCGCTGTCCACGGGTGAGCGGACCGCGCGGGTGGAAGCCATCGCCACCGAGGCGCAGAGGTCCTTCGACCTGGGCTCGGCGCCGCTCTTGTGCGCCGTCCACTTCGACTTCGGCCCGGGGGAGTCCGCGCGACTGCTGCTCGTGGCCCACCACCTCGTCGTCGACGCAGTCTCCTGGCGAATCCTCGTCGAGGACCTGGAGACCCTCTGCCGTCAGGCCCTGCGTGGCGAGGCGCCCTCGCTCCCGGCAAAGACGACGTCCTTCAAGACGTGGTCCGAGCGCCTGCACAAGCATGCCCGGTCCGAGGCGCTCGACGCCGAGCGCGCCTACTGGCTGGACGAGGCCCGCGCGCGCGTCCTCCCTCTGCCCCGAGACAGGGCGGAGGGGCTGAACACCGTCGCCTCCTCGCACACCGTCTCCACGAGTCTCGACGCCGGAGACACAGGCCTGCTGCTGCGTGAGGTGCCCGCGGCGTACCGCGCGCGGCTCCAGGATGTGTTGCTGGCCGCGCTGGGCCGTGCCCTGGCCGTGCGCACGGGCCAGTCGCGCTTCCTCGTCGAAGCCGAAGGCCACGGCCGCGAGGACCTCTTCACCGACGTGGACCTGTCACGCACCGTGGGCTGGTTCACCTCCCTCTACCCAGTCCTGCTCCAGGTGGGCGCCGGGGACAGCCCCGGTGACACCGTGCGCTCCACGCGGGACTCGCTGCGCACCCTGTCCGCCAATGGCCTGGGACACGGCCTGCTGCGCCATCTGCGCGAGGACGCCACCCATGCGCGGCTGCGCGACCTGCCCGTCCCCGAGGTGTCCCTCAACTACCTGGGCCAGGTGGACTCCACCTCCAGCGACGCCTCGCTGTTCACGTTCGCGCCAGAGGCCCAGGGTCCATCCATCAGCCCGCGTGCGCCGCGCGCGCACCTGCTCGACGTGTCAGCCGTCGTCCAGGGGGGACAACTCCACCTCTCACTCACGTACAGCCGCGACCTCCACGACGAGGCCACCGCGCGCGCGCTCGTGGAGTCCTTCAAGGACGCGCTGCGCCTGCTCGTCTCCGGCCGTGCCACGTCCGATGCCCTGCGCTACACCCCGGCCGACTTCCCGCTGGCTCGGCTGACACAGGCGACGCAGGACAGGGTGCTCCCTCCGGGCTTGCCCGTGGAGGACGTCTACCCACTGTCCGCGCTCCAGCAGGGCATGCTGTTCCAGTCGCTGATGGCGCCGGGCTCGGGCGTGTACGTCACGCAGTTCGGCTGGACGTTCGGCGCGCGCATCGACCTGGGGCTCTTCCGCCGCGCCTGGGAGACGGTGGTGGAGCGCCATGCGCCCCTGCGCACCGCGTTCGTCTGGGAAGGGCTGGATGAGCCGCTTCAGGTGGTGAGCCCGCGCGTCGCGCTGCCCTGGGAGGAGCTGGACTGGCGCGGCCTGACTCCGGACGAGCAGAAGGCCCGCTTCGATGCCCTCATGGCCTCGGACCGCGTCCGGGGCTTCGACCTGCGCCAGTCGCCCCTGATGCGCCTGACGGTGGTGAAGCTGGACGATGGGTTGCACCGCGTCCTCTGGTCCTCGCATCACCTGCTGATGGACGGCTGGAGCCTCGGCCTCGTCTTCAAGGAGCTGTTCGCCTCCTACGACGCCGCCTCCAAGGGCCAGCGTCCCGCGCTGGGGGCCGCTCCCGCGTACCGGGACTTCATCTCCTGGCTACGAGAGGACCCCACCGCGCACAGCGAGGCCCACTGGCGCGAAGCCCTCCAGGGCTTCACCGCGCCGACGCCGCTCCCGGGCGCCCGGCTCCCTGACACCAAGGACGCGCCATACGCGCAGGGCGAGCGAGGGCTCCTCTTGAGCGCCGAGACGACCCAGGCGCTGCACGCGTACGCACGCCAGCACCAGCTCACGGCCAACACCGTGCTGCAGGGCGCCTGGGCGCTGGTGCTCGCCCGCTACTCCGGTGAGCGCGATGTCATCTTCGGCACCACCGTGTCCGGCCGCGCCGCCGACGTGCCGGGCATCGAGCACATGGTGGGCCTGTTCATCAATACGTTGCCCCTGCGCAGCCGGCTGGAGCCCGACATGCCGGTGGTGGCGTGGCTCGCTTCGCAACACGCCCAGATGCAGGCGCTGAACCAGCACGAGCACGCCTCACTGGCGCGCATCCAGGCCTGGAGCGACGTGCCTCGCGGCCAGCCGCTGTTCCAGAGCCTGTACGTCTTCGAGAACTACCCCGTCGACGACGCCGTCTACTCCGGCGGCAGCGACTTCCAGGTCCGCGACCTCGCCAGCGCCGAACAGTCCGACGTGCCCTTCGTGGCCATCGTCCTGCCCGGCCCTCGGCTGGAGCTGCGCCTCGTCTACGACACGCAGCGCTTCGAGACGCCGGCGCTGGAGCGGGTGCTGCGCCACTGGGCCACGGCCCTGGAGGCCATGCTGGCCCGGCCCCAGGCCCTGCTGTCCTCGCTCTCCCTGGTGACACAGGAGGAGCGCGAGCGAGTGCTGGTGGAGTGGAACCGGACACAGCGCGACTACCCGCGCGAAGCGGGAGTGCATCAGCTCTTCGCCGAGCAGGCGGCGCGCACACCGGACGCCATCGCCGTCGAGTCCACGACGGGCATGCTCACCTACCGGGAGCTCGACGAGCGCTCCAACCAGCTCGCGCACCATCTGCGCACCCTGGGCGTCACGCCGGGGACTCGCGTGGCCCTGTGCCTGGAGCGGAGCCTGGAGCTGCCCGTGGGCCTGCTGGGCATCCTCAAGGCGGGCGCGGCCTTCGTTCCGCTCGACCCCGCCTATCCGGCGGAGCGGCTGTCCGCCATGCTCGCGAGCACGGGTGCGTCCGTCCTCGTGACCCAGGAGCGGCTCGCCGATGAGCTGCCCGCCTACGTCCCGCTCCTCGTCTGCCTCGACTCCGACTGGGAGCAGGTGGCCCTCCAGCCTGTGTCGGCGCTCGACACTCGCGCTGACGCGGACAGCCTCGCGTACGTCATGTTCACCTCGGGCTCCACGGGGCAGCCCAAGGGCGTCGCCATCCCCCATCGAGGCATCACCCGACTGGTGATGAGCGGCGAGTTCATCCACTTTGGCCCCCAGGAGGTCTTCCTCCAACTCGCGCCCATCTCCTTCGACGCCTCCACGTTGGAGGTCTGGGGCGCGCTGCTCCATGGCGCCCGCCTGGTCCTCTTCCCGCCTCACACGCCCACGCTGGAAGAGCTGGGCGCGGTGCTGGTGCGCCACCGCGTCACCACCCTGTGGTTGACGGCGGCCCTCTTCGAGCAGATGGCCATCCACCAGCCCGAGGCCCTGGCCTCCGTGCGACAGGTGCTGGCGGGAGGCGATGTGCTGCCCGTGCGGCGCGTGCGCGAACACCTGTCGCGGATGGCTCCCGACGCGGTGCTCGTCAACGGCTACGGCCCCACGGAGAACACGACGTTCACCGCGTGCCACCGGATGGAGGCAGGCGACGTCATCGGCGCTTCCGTGCCCATTGGCCGCCCCATCTCCAACACCCGCGTCTACGTGTTGGATGAGCGGTTCGAGCCGGTGCTCCCTGGTGCGCCGGGCGAGCTGTTCACGGGAGGAGACGGACTGGCCTGGGGCTACCTGGGCCGTCCGGACCTCACGGCCGAGCGCTTCGTGCCCCATCCGTTCAATGCGGGCGAGCGCCTCTACCGCACGGGCGACAAGGTGCGCTGGAGCGACGACGGCACGCTGGAGTTCCTCGGCCGCACGGACTTCCAGGTCAAGGTGCGCGGCTTCCGAATCGAGCCGGGCGAGGTGGAGAGCGTCCTGCGGCTGCACGCCAGCGTGAGCGAGGCCGTCGTCGTGGTGCGCGAGGATGCGCCCGGCGACAAGCGACTGGTGGCCTATGTCGTGGCGCCCGACGCCGACATGGCGGGGCTGAAGGACTTCCTGCGCCAGAAGCTGCCCGAGTACATGGTGCCCTCGGCCCTGGTGTGCCTGGAGTCCCTGCCGCTGACTCCGAACGGCAAGGTGGACCGCAATGCCCTGCCGGCACCGGAGCTGGAGGGCTCGGGCGCTGACGCCTTCATGGTGCCTGTCGGTGCCACCGAAGTGGCGCTGGCCAGCATCTTCTCCGACGTGCTGGGCGTCCCGCGCGTGGGGAGGAATGACGACTTCTTCGAGCTGGGCGGACACTCGCTCCTCGCCACCCAGGTCGTCTCGCGCATCCGGGCGACGTTCGACCTGGAGCTGGCCCTGCGTGAGCTGTTCGAGTCCCCGACGCTCTCCGCGCTGGCCGGGCAGGTGGACGCCCTGCGCCTGGAACGGCGAGGCCTGGGCCTGCCCCCGCTCGTGCCCGTGCCGCGCACGGACGCGCTGCCGCTGTCCTTCGCTCAGCAGCGCCTGTGGTTCATCGACCAGTTGGAGCCGGCCAGCGCCCTGTACAACATGCCCTCCGCGCTCCGGCTGGTGGGCGACCTGGACGTGGCCGCGCTGGAGCACTCCATCTCCGACGTGGTGGAGCGCCACGAGGCGCTGCGCACCACCTTCGCCTCGCGCGAAGGGGAGCCCGTGCAGCACATCCATCCGGCCGCGCCCGTGACGCTGCCGGTGGTGGACCTGAGCACCCTGCCCTCGGCCGAGCGCGAGGCCGAGGTGCTCCGCCTCGCCCGCGAAGAGGCCCTGACCCCCTTCGACCTCGCCACGGGTCCGCTCTTCCGAGTCACACTGCTGCGAGTGGAAGCGCGGGAGCATGTGCTGCTCTCGACGATGCACCACATCGTCTCCGACGGCTGGTCCACGGGCGTGCTGGTGCGAGAGCTGGGCGCCCTCTATGCGGCGCACCTGTCAGGGACACAGGCGGAGCTGCCTCCGCTGCCCGTGCAGTACGCCGACTTCGCGGCCTGGCAGCGGGGCTGGCTGCGCGACGACGCGCTCCGCACGCGCCTGGGCTACTGGAAGCGACAGCTCGAAGGCGCTCCGGCGCTGCTGGAGCTGTCCACCGACAGACCCCGTCCGGCCGTCCAGACGCGCAACGCCGCTCAGCGCGCCGTCGTGCTGTCCACGGACCTCTCCGACGCCATCAAGACCCTGTCGCAGCAGCACGGCGCCACGCCCTTCATGACGTTGCTGGCCGCGTTCCAGGTGCTCCTCGCGCGCTACTCCGGCCAGGACGACATCGTCGTCGGCTCGCCCATCGCCGGGCGCAACCGGGGGGAGACCGAGGGCCTCATCGGCTTCTTCGTCAACACGCTGGCGCTGCGCGCGCGGCTGGAGCCACGCGCCTCCTTCGCCTCGCTGCTGAAGCAGGTGAAGCGCACCACGCTGGAGGCCTTCGACCACCAGGACGTGCCCTTCGAGAAGCTCGTCGAGGAGCTGCACCCCGAGCGCAGCCTCAGCTACTCGCCGCTGTTCCAGGTCATGTTCTCCGTGCTGAACACCCCCATGGGGGCGCTGGAGCTGCCCGGGTTGCGGCTGGAGGGACTGGGGGACCACGAGATGCCCCTCAAGTTCGACCTGAACCTCACCCTGACGGAGACGCCAGCGGGCTTCGTGGGCACGCTCGACTACAACGTCGACCTGTTCGACAACGCCACCATGGCGCGGATGGTGGAGCACCTGCTCACCCTGCTCCGCGCGGCCGTGGCGGACCCCGAGCAGTCACTCTCCGCCCTGCCGCTGATGGACGAGGCCGAGCTGCGACGCGTCCTCGGAGAGTGGAACGACACCCAGACCTATGTCCTGGACGCGGACCTGCGGCCGGTCCCCACGGGCGTGCCCGGCGAGCTGTATCTGGGCGACGAGGGTCTGGCGCGCGGCGCCCCGCACCAGCCCCACCTCATCGCCGAGCGGTTCATCCCAAACCCGTTCAGCACCGAGCCCGGTGCCCGCATCTACCGCACCGGCGACAGGGCGCGCTGGCTCGCGAACGGAACCCTCGAGCACCTCGGCCGCCTCGACTCCCAGGTGAAGCTGCGCGGCTTGCGCATCGAGCCAGGTGAAGTCGAAGCCGCGCTCCTGCGACAGCCGGGCGTCCAGGAGGCCGTCGTGCTGGTGCGCGACGACCTGCTGGTCGCCTACGTGGTGCCACGAGCAGAGAGCACGCTGGAGGCCACGGAGCTCCGGCGAGGACTGCTGACCGGACTGCCTGAGCACCTGGTACCCGCGGCCTTCGTGGTGCTGGATGCGCTGCCCCTCTCGCCGAACGGCAAGCTGGACCGCGAGGCGCTGCCCGCGCCAGACCTGCAGGCCGAAGTGGAGGCTGCGTGGATCGCCCCCCGCACGCCCACGGAGCAGACGCTGGCGGAGCTGATGGCCGCCATCCTCCGCGTCGAGCAGGTGGGAGCGCAGGACAGCTTCTTCACCCTGGGAGGCCACTCGCTGCTCGCCACCCAGCTCGCCTCTCGCATCCGGGCCGCGTTCCAGGTGGACCTCCCCCTGCGCGCCCTCTTCGAGGACCCCACCGTGGCGGGCCTCGCCGCGCGCATCGACGCCAGCCGGGGGGAGACGACTCCGGCGGTGCCGCCCCTGCTTCCCGTACCTCGTACGGAGGCGTTGCCGCTCTCCTTCTCCCAGCAGCGCCTGTGGTTCATCGACCAGCTCTCCCCGGGCACGCCGCTCTTCAACCTGCCCACGGCGCTGCGCGTGGAGGGTGCACTGGAGGTCGGAGCGCTGGAGCATGCCTTCAACACCCTGGTGAACCGCCACGAGGTCCTGCGCACCACCTTCGCCATGCGTGACGGTGCGCCGGTGCAGCGCATCCGTCCCGCCTCCCGCTTCAGCATGCCCGTGATGGACCTGAGCGCGCTGTCCGAAGAGGAGCGACAGGCGCGGACGCAAGCCCTCATCGCGGCGGACGCCCTCGCTTCGTTCGACCTCTCCACGGGGCCGCTCCTGCGCGCCTCGTTGCTGAAGCATGGCGCACAGGCCCATGTGCTCCTGGTGACGATGCACCACATCGTCTCCGACGCGTGGTCCACGGGCGTCCTCGTGCGCGAGCTGGCCACGCTGTACGTGGCTCGAACCACGGGCACTCCGGCCGCGCTGCCTCCGCTGCCCGTGCAGTACGCCGACTACGCGGCATGGCAGCGCTCCTGGCTGCGCGGCGACATGCTCCAGCGACAGCTCGACTTCTGGAAGGAGCACCTCTCGGGCACCTCGGGTGTCCTCGAGCTGCCCACGGACAGGCCTCGTCCGGCCGTCCAGTCCCACAAGGGCACCCTGCTCCCTGTCGCGCTGACAGGCGAGCTGAGCGCCTCCGTGCGAGCACTGGCCCAGCGTGAGGGCGCCACGCCCTTCATGGTGCTGCTCGCGGCCTGGCAGCTCGTGCTCGCCCGCTACGCCGGGCAGGACGACGTCTCCGTGGGCTTCCCCATCGCCAACCGCCAGCAGGGGGAGACGGAGGGCCTCATCGGCTTCTTCGTCAACACGCTCGTCCTGCGCTCGCGCATTGACGCGCGCGGCTCCTTCCTCCAGCTCCTCGCCCACGTGCGGAGCGCCACGCTGGCCGCATACCAGCACCAGGACCTCCCCTTCGAGAAGCTCGTCGAGGAGCTCCAGCCCCAGCGCGACCTCGCTCGCAGCCCGCTCTTCCAGGCCACCCTCACCCTTCAGAACACCCCCGTCGAGGCCATCCAGCTCCCGGGGCTCTCCTTCGCTCCGCTCACCGCGAACATCACCACGTCGCAGTACGAGGTCAGCCTCCTGCTGGAGGAGGGGACGCAGGGCTTCTCCGGCGCCCTCAACTACAACACCGACCTCTTCGATGCGGACACGGTGAAGCGGCTGATGCGCCACTACGCCGTGCTGCTGGAGGCCGTCACCGCCGCGCCGGAGCGCCCGCTGGGCCTCGTGTCGCTGCTGTCCTCCGAGGAGCGGCATCAGGTCCTGGCGCTGTGGAACGCCGCCGCCGCGGAGTACCCGCGTGACGCGGCCATCCATCAACTCTTCGCCCGACAGGCCGCGCTCACTCCGGACGCCGTCGCCGTCGAGTCCGAGGACGCGAGCCTCACGTACGCGCAGCTCGACGCGCGCGCGAACCGGCTCGCCCATCATCTCCGCGGACTGGGCGTTCAGCCCGGCAGCCGCGTCGCCGTGCACCTGAAGCGCTCCGTGGACCTGGTGGTCGCGCTGCTCGGCACCCTCAAGGCGGGAGCCGCGTACGTCCCACTGGATGCCACCTGGCCGACCGAGCGCATGGCGTGGGTCCTGCGCCAGTCTTCCTCCGCCGTCCTGTTGACGGAGTCGTCGGTGGCAGACGAGCTGCCGGAGCTGGGCGTCGTGCTCGTCGTCATGGACGAAGAGGCCGCGCATATCGCCCGCCAGCCAGACTCGGCCCCAGCGGTGCCCGCGAGCGCGGACGCCCTGGCCTACGTCATGTTCACCTCGGGGAGCACCGGCGAGCCCAAGGGCGTCTGCGTGCCGCACCGGGGCGTCGTCCGACTCGTGCAGCCTCACGGTGCCATCCGATTCGGGCCCAACGAGGTCTGGCTCCAGGCGGCCCCCGTCGCCTTCGATGCCTCCACGCTCGAACTCTGGGGCGCGCTGCTTCACGGCGCCCGGCTCGTCCTCGCGCCTCCTGGAGCGCTTTCCCTGGAGGAGCTGGGAGCGCTGCTCGCGCGTCACCGCATCTCCTCGCTCTGGCTCACCGCTGCCCTCTACGAGCAGATGGTGACGTATCAGCCCCAGGCGCTGACCGGCGTCTCCCAGGTGCTCGCGGGTGGAGACGTGCTGCCCGCGCGGCGCGTGCGCGAACACCTCGCGCTGCTGCCTCCGAGCGGCGTCCTCATCAACGGCTACGGCCCCACCGAGAACACCACATTCTCCGCCACACATGCCCTGCGCGCGGGTGATGCGGTTGGCGACTCGGTCCCCATCGGCGGGCCGGTGCCTCACTCCTCCGCCTTCGTGTTGGACGGCTCATTCCAGCCGACGCCTCCCGGAGTGACGGGCGAGCTGTACGTCGGAGGCGACGGCCTCGCCTGGGGCTACCTCGGGCGGCCGGACCTCACCGCGGAGCGCTTCGTGCCCCATCCCTTCGGGGCTCCGGGCACGCGGCTCTACCGCACGGGTGACAAGGCCCGGTGGCGGATGGATGGAACCTTGGAGTTCCAGGGCCGCGCCGACTTCCAGGTCAAGGTGCGTGGCTTCCGCATCGAGCCCGGTGAAGTGGAGAGCACCCTGCGCCAGCACCCGGGTGTCGGCGAAGTCATCGTCGTCGTGCGCGAGGACGTGCCGGGCGACAAGCGACTCGTCGCCTACGTGGTGCCCTCGGATCATGGACTGGACACGGGCGCCGTGCGCGGCTTCCTCGAGGAGCGGCTCCCCGCGTACATGGTGCCGTCGGCCATCGTCACGCTGACAGAGCTGCCGCTGACAGCGAACGGCAAGGTCGACCGCAAGGCCCTCCCTCCGCCCGGAGTCAGCACTCAGCCTCAAGAGGCGCCCGAGATGCCACGCACCGCCACGGAGGAGGTGCTCGCGGGCATCTACGCCGAGGTGCTCGGTGTCTCGCGAGTGGGCCCGGAGGACGACTTCTTCGAGCTGGGAGGCCACTCCCTTCTCGCCACGCAGGTCGTCTCCCGCATCCGCTCCGCCTTCAACGTCGAACTCCCGCTGCGGGAACTCTTCGAAGCCCCCACCGTCGCCGGACTGGCCCGGTACCTGGATGCCTCGCGACAGGAGCAGCAGGGGCTGGAGGTTCCGGCGCTGACGCCCGTGCCGCGCACAGGCGCCCTGCCGCTGTCCTTCGCGCAGCAGCGACTGTGGTTCATCGACCAGCTCGATCCCGGCAGCGCCCTCTACAACATCCTCACGGCGCTCCGCCTCGAGGGGACACTCGACATCGCCGCCTTGGAGCGAGCGGTCTCCGACGTCGTCTCACGCCACGAGGCGCTCCGCACCACGTTCACCTCCATCGACGGGCAACCGTCCCAGGTCATCCACCCCGCGGCGCCCGTCTCCATCGCGCTCATCGACCTGCGGCACCTGGAGGATGACCACCGTCAGGCCGAGGCCCGACGACTGACGGTGGAGGAAGGAGAGCGTCCCTTCGACCTCACCTCCGGACCGTTGTTCCGCCTCTGCCTCGTCAAGCTGGCGGAGCGCGAGCACCTGCTCCTCGCCAACATCCACCACATCGTCTCCGACGGTTGGTCTTCCGGCGTGCTGGTGCGCGAGCTGGGCACGCTCTACGCGGCGCACCTCTCCGGCGAGCCGGCCGTGCTTCCTCCGCTGTCCGTGCAATACGCCGACTTCGCCGCGTGGCAGCGCGGCTGGCTGCGTGACGACGCGCTGCGGACGCGGCTGGCCTACTGGAAACAGCAACTCCAAGGAGCCCCCGCGCTGTTGGAGCTGCCCACCGACAGGCCCCGCGCCGCCCACGCGTCGCGCGAGGCCGTCATCCTCCCCATCGCGCTGGGAGCCGAGCTGTCCAACGCCATCAAGGCGCTCTCACAGCGCCAGGGCGCCACGCCCTTCATGACGCTGCTTGCCGTCTTCCAGCTCCTGCTCTCCCGCTACTCGGGCCAGGACGACATCTCCGTCGGCTCCCCCATCGCCGGCCGCAACCGCGAGGAGACCGAGGGCCTCATCGGCTTCTTCGTCAACACGCTGGTGCTCCGTGCGCGCATCGACCCACGAGCCTCGTTCCACGCGCTGTTGGAGCGCGTCCGAGCCACCACCCTGGGAGCCTTCGAGCACCAGGACGTGCCCTTCGAGAAGCTCGTCGAAGAGCTGCAGCCCGAGCGGGTCCTCGATGTCCCCCCGCTCTTCCAGGTCATGTTCTCCCTGCTGAACACGCCCATGGGAGGCCTGGAGCTGCCCGGCCTGCGAGTGCATTCCGTCGACCAGGGTGACGCGCTCGCCAAGTTCGACCTCAACCTCACCTTCGTCGAAGCACCTTCTGGATACGAAGGCGCCCTCCAGGTCGCCGCCGCGCTGTTCGATGCCTCGACGGCCGCGCGCATGGTGGCGCACTTCCTCACGCTGCTCCGCGCCGCTGTGAAGCAGCCGGATGCCCCGGTCGCGTCCCTTCCGCTCATGGACGAGGCCGAGCAGCACCGCGTCCTGGTGGAGTGGAACGACACGCATGCGGACTTCCCCGCGCACACCACCGTCCACGCCCTCTTCGAGGAAACCGTCGCTCGCACTCCCGACGCGCTCGCCGTGTCCATGGGCGACGCTCAGCTCACCTTCCGTGAGCTGGACGCACGCGCCAATCAGCTCGCCCACGCGCTGCGCGACCTGGGTGTCGGGCAAGGCTCACGAGTGGGCCTGTACTTCCGCCGCGCACCCGACATGGTCGTGGCCCTCTGGGCAACCCTCAAGGCCGGTGCCGCCTACCTGCCTCTCGACCCGGCCCTGCCCGACTCTCGCATCGCCTTCCTCCTGCAAGACACCGACGTCGCCGTTGTCCTCACCCAGGCCGCGCTCGCGGACGCACTGCTCACGAACACAGTCTCCGTCCTCCGAGTCGACAAGGACTGGGACGTCACGGCGGGCAAGCAGCCCACGACTGCTCCGGCCCCCCTGGCCACCGCCGACGACCTCGCCTACCTCATCTACACCTCTGGCAGCACCGGCCTCCCCAAGGGCGTCATGGTGGAACACCGGGGCGTCGTGAACTACCTCACCTGGGCCCTGCACGCGTACCGCATCGCCGAGGGCTCGGGCTCACCGGTCCACTCGCCGCTCTCCTTCGACCTGACCGTCACCAGCCTCATCGCTCCGCTCATCGCAGGGAGACCCGTGGTGCTCGTGCCCGAGGAGGCAGGCGTGGAGGGGCTGGGTGAAGCCCTGCGCGAGGGCAGCGACTTCAGCCTCGTGAAGCTGACGCCGACGCACCTGCAACTGCTCTCCTACCAGCTCACGCAGGGTGAGGCGGCCGGTCGCACCCGAGCCTTTGTCATCGGCGGCGAGGCCCTGACCGCCGAAGGCGTGGCCTTCTGGCGCAAGCACGCTCCGGACACCCTGCTCATCAACGAGTACGGCCCCACCGAGACGGTGGTCGGTTGCAGCGTCCACACCGTGGCCCCTGGAGACGCGACGAGCGGTGCCATCTCCATCGGCCGTCCCATCGCCAATACCCGCCTGTACGTCCTGGATGCCCACCTGCGCCCGGTGCCGGTAGGCGTCGTGGGTGAGCTGTTCATCGGCGGCTCGGGCGTGGCGCGCGGCTACTGGCGGCGTCCCGCGCTGACCGCGGAGCGCTTCATCCCCGATGCCTTCAGCGCGCTGCCTGGAGCCCGGATGTACCGGACGGGCGACCGCGTCCGCTGGGGCGCCGACGGACGGCTGGAGTACCTGGGCCGCGCCGACTTCCAGGTGAAGGTGCGTGGCTACCGCATCGAACTGGGAGAGATTGAATCCGCGCTGCGGACGCATGCCTCCGTCGGCGACGCGGTGGTGGTGGTGCGCGAGGAGGGCCCTTTGGGCGCACGGCTCGTGGCCTACGTCGCGCCGCATTCAGGCGCCCCCCTCCCCGACGCCAACGCCCTGCGGGGACATCTGGGTGAACGCCTCCCGGCGTACATGGTGCCCTCGGCCATCGTCTCGCAGGAGGCACTGCCCCTGTCCTCCAACGGCAAGGTCGACCGCGCCGCGCTGCCTTCGCCGGACGCCGTGAGCACCGACTCCCACGTCGCACCTCTCAACGCCACCGAGCGCACGCTGGCAACCCTCATGGCGGAGTTGCTGCGCATCGAGCACGTCGGCGCCGAGGACTCCTTCTTCGCGCTCGGCGGACACTCCATCCTCGCCACCCAGCTCGCCTCGCGCATCCGCACGGTCTTCCAGGTCGAGCTGCCCCTCCGAGCCCTCTTCGAGGCGCCCACCGTCTCGTCCCTCGCTGCACGCATCGACGCGAACGCTCGCGGGGGCACCTCTGCGTTGCCTCCCCTGATTCCCGTATCCCGCACCCAGGCACTGCCGCTGTCCTTCGCGCAGCAGCGCCTGTGGTTCATCGACCAGCTCGAGCCCGGCAGCGCGCTCTACAACATGCCCGCGGCGCTGCGGCTGGAAGGGGCGCTGGACGCGGACGCGCTCGAGGCCAGCTTCGACGCCCTGGTGCGACGCCATGAAGCCCTCCGCACCACCTTCCCGTCTCATGACGGCGAGCCCGTGCAGGTCATCCACCCGGCCGCGGCCTTCTCACTTCCGCTCGTGGACCTGAGCCGCGAGCACGGGGACGAGCGCGCTGCTCGGGCTCAGCGGCTCATCAACGAGGAGGCGCTCAAGCCCTTCCACCTGGCCACCGGCCCGCTGCTGCGCGCTTCGCTGCTCCGGATGGACGCGAAGGAGCACGTGCTGCTGGTGACGATGCATCACATCGTCTCCGACGGCTGGTCCATGGACGTGCTGGTGCGCGAGCTGGTCACGCTCTACGCGGCCATCACCACGAACACGTCGCCAGACCTCGCGCCATTGCCTGTGCAGTACGCCGACTTCTCCGCATGGCAGCGCGCGTGGCTGCGCGGTGAGGTGCTCCAGCGACAGCTCGACTACTGGAAGCACCAGCTCGCGGATGCGCCCGCCGTGCTGGAGCTGCCCACCGACAGGCCCCGCCCGGCGGTCCAGTCCTCCCAGGGTGGAGCGGTGCCATTCCACCTGCCCGAGGAGCTGACCCAGTCCCTGGAGTCCTTCACCCAAGCCGAAGGGGCGACGCTCTTCATGGGCGTGCTGGCCGCCTTCCAGCTCCTGCTCTCGCGTTACTCCGGGCAGGACGACATCTCCGTGGGCTCGCCCATCGCGGGACGCAACCGAGCGGAGACCGAGGGCCTCATCGGCTTCTTCGTCAACACCCTCGTCCTGCGCTCTCGCATCGCCCCACGCTCCACCTTCCGCGAGCTGCTCTCCCAGGTCCGTGCATCCACGCTCGCCGCCTACGAGCACCAGGACGTCCCCTTCGAGAAGCTCGTCGAGGAACTCCATCCCCGGCGCAGCCTGAGCCACTCGCCGCTCTTCCAGGTGATGCTCGCGCTCCAGAGCACGCCTCGACAGGCGCCGTCGCTCCGCTCCGAACAGAGCGGGCTGGAAGCACTGAAGCTCACGCCGATGGGCGTGGAGGGGCTGGAGGCGAAGTTCGACCTCTCGCTCTCGCTCGCCCGGACATCCCAGGGACTCGGAGGAGCGCTCGACTTCCGCGTGGAGCTGTTCGACGAGCGGACCGTCGCGCGCATGGCAGGGCACCTCATCACCCTGCTGAAGGCCGTGGTCACCACGCCCGATGCGGACCTGGGTTCGCTGTCCCTCCTCTCCGACGCGGAGCGGGAGCAGCTCCTCGTGACGTGGAACGACACGCACCGCGAACTGCCGTGGGGAGGGGCGCTGCACGAGCGAATCGAAGCTCAAGTCGTTCGCACACCCGATGCGCTGGCGGTCCTCGACGACACGACGTCGCTCACCTTCGACCAGCTCGACCGTCGGGCCAACAGGCTCGCCCACTGGCTGCGGGCTCACGGCGTCAGGCCCGAGTCCCGCGTCGCCATCTGCATGGAGCGCGGCGTCGACATGATTGTCGCCGTCCTCGGCGTCCTCAAGGCGGGCGGCGCGTACGTCCCCCTGGACCCCTCCCATCCTCGCGAGCGGCTCGCCTTCGTGCGCCGCGACTCCGGCGTCACGCTCATCCTCACGCAGCAACTCCTGGCCGAGCGGCTGGAGACGCCGTCCGTCAAGGTCCTCCGCATGGATGACCCGGACGTGGCCCAGATGCTCGCCAGTGAAGCGGACACCGCGCTACCCCGTGTCTCCGCGCCCCAGCACCTCGCCTACGTCATCTACACGTCGGGCAGCACCGGGCATCCGAAGGGCGTCATGATTCAGCACGCCTCCGTGATGAATCTGCATGCGGCCCTCGCGTCCACGGCGCTCGCCGGCCTGCAAGGCCCGCTGCGAGTCAGCCTCAACGCGCCGCTGGCCTTCGATGCGTCTGTCCAGCAGCTCATCCAGCTCTCCGACGGCCACACCCTGTGCGTGGTGCCCCAGGCCGTTCGCCAGGACGCACCCCGACTGGTGAACTGGGTGGAGCAACACCACATCGACGTGCTCGACTGCGCGCCGTCCCACCTGCGTCTGCTGCTCGATGAGGGGCTGGCCTCCAATCGAGCCCTGCGAGTCCTCGTCGGAGGCGAGGCGGTGGACGACGCCCTCTGGGAGCGGCTCGCCACCCATCCACGCATCACCGCCTTCAACGTCTACGGGCCCACCGAGTGCACGGTGGACTCGACGGCGCGTGCGGTGCGCGGAGCTCCGCGTCCTTCGCTCGGCTCACCGCTGACGAATGTGCGGGCCTACGTCCTGGATTCCCACCTCCAGCCTGTCCCCGTGGGTGTCTCCGGAGAGCTGTTCCTGGCCGGCGATGGCCTCGCGCGTGGCTACCTCGCGCGCCCGTCCCTCACCGCGGAGCGCTTCGTCCCCAATCCGTTCAGCTCCGTCCCCGGCGCGCGCATGTACCGCACGGGAGACAAGGTGCGCTGGCTCCCTGATGGAGAGCTCGCGTTCCTCGGCCGCCTCGACTTCCAGGTGAAGCTGCGCGGCTTCCGCATCGAGCTGGGCGAAATCGAAGCCACCCTCGCCCGCCACCCCGACATCCGTGAAGCCCTGGTCCTCCTCCGCGAGGATGTCCCAGGAGACCAGCGCCTCGTCGCCTACTACACCGCTCACTCACGCCCGCCCGAGCCCGCGGCCCTCCGCGCCTACCTCACCAAGAGACTCCCGGCCTACGAGGTCCCCGGCGCGCTCATGGCCCTGGAATCCTTCCCGCTGACGCCCAACGGCAAGGTGGACCGCAAGGCCCTGCCTTCTCCCGAAGCGACCCCCGGCGCCGACGCCTTCGTCGCTCCGCTCACACCCACCGAGGTGCGCCTCGCCGCCCTCTGGGCCGACGTCCTCCGCCTCCCGGTTGTCGGCCGGCATGACCACTTCTTCGAGCGCGGCGGCCATTCGCTGTTGGCCACCCGGTTGATGTCGCGCATCCGCTCCGTCTTCGCCCTGGAGCTCCCCCTGCGCGCCCTCTTCGAGGCGCCCACCCTGGAGTTGCTCGCCCTCCGCGTCGAGCGCGCCACCGAGGCGTCCGCGCTCCCGCCGCTGCTCCCCGCACCGCGAGACGGCGCACCGTTGCCTCTCTCCTTCGCGCAGCAGCGCCTCTGGTTCCTCGAGCAGCTCCAGCCCGGCACTCCCACGTACAACATGCCCACGGCCCTCCGCCTCGAGGGCGCGCTCGACGTCCCGTCCCTCCAGCGCGCCTTCTCGGAGCTGCTCCGCCGCCACGAAGCCCTCCGCACGTCCTTCGCCGAGGACAACGGCGCTCCCTTCCAGCACATCTCCCCCCCGGCTCCCTTCGCGCTCCTCGTGGAGGACCTCTCCTCCGTCGAGGAGCGTGAGGCCCTCGCTCGCGAGCGGGCGCATCAGGACGCCGTCCGCCCGTTCGACTTGAGTCGCGGCCCCCTGCTTCGCGCCTCCCTGCTGCGCCTCGCACCCCAGCAGCACGTGCTGCTCCTCAACCTCCACCACGCCGTCACCGACGGCTGGTCCATGGGCCTGCTCGTCCGAGAAGTGGTCACCCTCTACGAAGCCTTCCGCCAGGGACTCCACTCCCTCCTTCCCGAGCTGCCGCTCCAGTACGCCGACTACGCCCTCTGGCAGCGCCAGTGGCTCAAGGACGACGTCCTCTCCCGGCAGGTGGCCTGGTGGAAGCACCAGCTCGCCGGAGCCCCCGCGCTCCTCGAACTGCCCACCGACTTCCCTCGCCCACCGCTCCAGTCCTTCCACGGTCGCACCGTCGACTTCCAGATTCCCGGGGCCCTCGCTCGCGCCGTGGAAGCCTTCTGCAAGCAGGAGGGCGCCACCCTCTTCATGGGCGTGCTGGCCACCTTCCAGCTCCTGCTCTCGCGCTACTCCGGGCAGGACGACATCTCCATCGGCTCCCCCATCGCCGGCCGCAGGGCTTCCGAGTTGGAGGGCCTCATCGGCTTCTTCGTCAACACCCTCGTCCTGCGCTCCCGCGTCGAGCCGCGCGCCTCCTTCCGTCAGCTCCTCTCCCAGGTGCGAGCCTCCACGCTCGCCGCCTATGAACATCAGGACGTCCCCTTCGAGAAGCTCGTCGAGGAGCTCAAGCCCCAGCGCAGCCTCAGCTACTCGCCACTCTTCCAGGTGATGTTCACCCTCCAGAACACCCCCACGGACACGCTGGAGGCCGGCGAAGGCACCACGATGCTGAGCGTCCAGTCCGTCGCGCCCGACGTGCGTTCCACCCACTTCGACCTGACGCTGTCGCTCGCCGAAACGCCGGAGGGCTTCTCCGGCGCACTGACCTATCGGACCGACCTGTTCGAGGAGTCCACCATCACTCGCATGGCGGGACATTTCGCCACGCTGCTGGAAGCCGCCATCCACGCTCCCGAGACACATGTGGGCGAGCTTCCGCTGATGCCCGTCGCCGAGCGCGAGCAGATGCTGACTCGCTGGAACGACACCCATCGCGAGCGGCCCTGGGAGGGCGCCATCCACGGAGAGGCCATTGACGAGTCCTACTGGGAGAAGCTCTCCGCCCCCCGGCCCGTCGGCACCCCGCTGGCCAACGTGCAGGCCCACGTCCTCGATGCACGCATGCAGCCCGTTCCCCTGGGGGTTCCCGGCGAGCTCTTCCTCGCGGGCGCGGGCGTCAGCCGGGGCTCTCTCAGCGGGCCTGGCCTCACCGCCGAGCGGTTCCTCCCAGACCCGTTCTCGTCCACGCCGGGCGCCCGCCTCTACCGCACGGGCGACAAGGTGCGCAGACGGGACAACGGCGAGCTGGTGTACCTCGGCCGCTTCGACGACACGGTGGACCCGAAGGCCCAGCCCGCTCCGGACATGTCCTCCACGAGCAGCGAGTACGTCGCTCCGCGCAACCCTGGCGAGGAGACCATCGCGGCCCTCTGGCGCGAGCTCCTCGGCAGGCAGAAGGTGAGTGCCACCGACGACTTCTTCGCCCTCGGCGGCCACTCCCTGCTGGCCGTCCGCCTCATGTCGCTGCTTCGCGAGCGGCTGGGTGTCTCGCTGCCGGTGTCAGCCCTCTTCCAGGCCTCCACCGTGGAGCGACTGGCACGACGGGTGGAGCAGCGCGAGCAGGCTCCACGGCCCACTCCCAACCTCGTGCGCCTGGACACCGGCACGTCGACCGAGCGGCCCCTCTTCCTCGTCCACGGCGGCGGAGGCGCGGCGCTGGGCTACACCGAGCTCGTTCGTGAGCTCGGTACCCAGCGGCCCATCTACGGCCTGTCCGCGTCCGGCATGGAGGGCGGCGAGCTTCCCGAGTCCTCCGTGAAGACGCTGGCGCGCGACTACCTCGCACAGCTCCGCACGGTGCAGCCTCGGGGGCCGTACCTCCTCGGCGGCTGGTCCTTCGGCGGCGTCGTGGCACACGAGATGGCGCGGTTGCTCGAGGCCACGGGAGAGAAGGTGGACCTGCTGGTGCTGCTCGACAGCCGCGCGCCCACGCGGCAGCCGATGCCCAAGCCCGACACGCTCACGCTGCTCGCCGGCTTCGGTCAGATGCTCGGCGTGTCCTGGGGAGACGCCTCACTAGAGGTGGGGCGGCTGGAGCACCTGGGAGCGCGAGAGGTGCTGGCCCAGGTGCTGCCACGGCTGCGACTCGCCGCTCCGGCCTTGCACACGCTGGAACTCGACACGGCTGAGCGGCTCTTCAACGTCTACCAGCGACTCACCGAGGCCCAGCGTCGCCACGTGCCAGACGGTGTCTACACGGGTCGGACCGTGCTCTTCCGCGCCACCCGGTCTCCCGACGAGGCCCCGTTGCGCGAGGACCGCGGCTGGCGCGAGTGGCTCACTGGAGTGCTCTCCGTGCACGACGTCGCGGGCGACCACTTCACGATGTTGAGCGCGCCGCGAGTCTCCGAGCTGGTGGAGCAGCTCGCGCGAGACCTGGAGGACGCAGCCTCGAGGGGATGACAAAGCAGGCCATCCCCTCGGCCTCCGCGCCTCGGGGCAGACAAGGCAGTGGTGAAGATACAGCCATGACCTCCCGGGTAATCGCGCAGCCGGTGCCCGGGAGGCAGGCTGTCTGGCATGAGCTCCGCCATCTTCCGCAGCCCGCTTCTTTTCAAGGCCGTGATGAGTGTCTGGCCTCCCTATTGGGGAACCGGCATCGCCATCGATGAAGTCGACCCGCATTGGCGCAGCGCCACGGTGCGCATGCGCCAGCGCTTCTACAACGCCAACGCCTTCGGCACCCATTTCGGCGGAAGCCTCTATGCGATGTGCGACCCTCACTACGCGCTGCTGCTGATTCCGCTGCTGGGAAGCGGCTACGTCATCTGGGACAAGGCCGCGTCCATTGAGTTCCTGAAGCCCGCGCGCGGCACCGTGACGGCTGTGTTCGACTGGAGCGAAGCGCAGCTCGAGGAGATCCGCCAGAGGACGGCCGACGGAGAGAAGTTCGAGCCGCGACGCACCGTGGAGATACGCGATGGGGCGGGCGAGGCCGTCGCCCTCGTCCACAAGACCCTCTATGTGCGGCGCCGCAAGGCCTGACGCCCGGCGGTGCCATGGATTGTTCGGGGAATGCCCTACCAACGCCCATGTTTCAACGTTCCTGCCTGACTTGAATCGCTCCAAAGATTGACATGGCGAAATCGCCGCTCCCAAGGTTGGCCTGTCGCCAACGCTGGCGACCCGGAGCGCCTGCTGGTGTGAGCGAGCGCAATGGCTCTCACAGGCAGACGCGCATCGCCGTCCATTGCGTCGTTCGCGACGCTCAATGCCGAGGAGCCATCCATGTCGAAACCAAGCCAGTCAGCGCCACCCCTCTCCCGCCGCCTGTTGCCAGCACTCGCCGCCCTCGCCCTGGCCATCGCCGCACCCGTCGCCAGCGCGGCCTCCGCGGTCTACGGCGGCGGCCCGTTCTATTCGGGCGGAACCGCGGTGATGGACGACCTGCGCGCCTCGGGCTTCACCACCATCATCCTGTGGAGCTTCCACATCGAGGACAACGGCGACCTCGTCTACAACGACATCCCCGTGGTCAGGAACGGCGCATACATGGGTGATGCCGCGTGGCCGACACGCCTGGCCACGCTCAAGACCGCGCCGACCTCGGTGAATCGCATCGAGGTGTCCATCGGCGCCTGGAGCGTTCCGGACTTCGAGCGCATGGCCAGATTGGTCAATGGCACCGCCGCCGGCTGCGGCACCACCCTCGTCTGCGGCACCGGCAGCAACAGCATCCTGTACAGGAACTTCCAGGCGCTGAAGGCCGCCACCGGCGCCGACGCGGTGAACTTCGACGACGAGAGCGCCTACGCCCTGGCTCCGACGACGACCTTCGGGCAGATGCTCATCGGCCAGGGTTACAAAATCACCTTCGCGCCGTACACCCAGCAGACGTTCTGGCGGAGCCTCAAGGACAACCTGGGCAGTGCCGTCGATAGAATCTACCTTCAGGTGTACGACGGCGGCGCCGGCAACAACCCGGCGAGCTGGAACACCGCGATGGGCATGACGGTCGACCCGGGCCTGTGGTCCAGGCATGGCACTGGCTGCACTTCGGGCGACAGCCCGGCCTCGGTGCAGAGCCGGATGAGCGGCTGGAAGACCAGCGCTGGCATTCGCGGCGGCTTCATGTGGTTGTACGACGACATCCAGCGGTGCTCCGCGCAGGGCACGAGCGCGCAGTACGCGGCGGCCATCAACACCGCGGTCAGCGGCAACACCCCGCCGGTGGCGAACTTCGGCGTCACCGTCAGCAGCCTCACCGCGACCTTCACCGATTCATCCACCGACGCCGACGGCACCATCACCTCGCGCGGTTGGAACTTCGGCGACGGCGGCACCTCCACCGCGACGAACCCCTCGCGCACCTATGCGAGTGCCGGCAACTACAACGTCACCCTCACCGTCACCGACAACGGCGGCGCGAGCAATACCAAGAGCCAGACGGTCTCGGTCGGCGCGGGCGTCGCCAATCTGGCGTTGAACAAACCCACCACCAGCTCGGCCGCCTGCAACAGCAACGAGTCCGCGGCCAAGGCGGTCAACGGCAGCGTCTCGGGCGGCACCACCGACAAGTTCTGCTCGCTGGTCTCGCCGGCGTGGATGCAGGTGGACCTGGGCTCGGCGCAGACGGTCAGCAGCTTCACCCTCAAGCACGCGGGGGCCGGGGGCGAGAACACGAGCTGGAACACCCAGGCGTTCACCATCCAGACGTCGAGCAACGGGACCACCTGGAGCACGCCTGTCACGGTGAGCACCAACACCGCCAGCAGCTCCACGCACGCCATCACCTCGACGTCGGCGCGCTACATCAAGCTCAACGTGACGACGCCCACCCAGAATGGAGACCCGGCGACGCGAATCTACGAGTTCGAGGTTCGATAAGCTCTTGAAGAGGAAGCCGACCCGCGACGCACCGTCGCGGGTCTTGACCTTGACACTGGTGTCAGGGGCTAGCGTTCGTTTCCAAGAGAGCCGGATGAACATCGGAGAACTCGCCAGGCGCACGGGCTGCAGTGCGCGCTCCATCCGTCACTATGAGAAGACGGGGCTCCTCAGGTCGAATCGACGCGCGAATGGCTACCGGGATTTCGATGGGGAGTCGGTGCCCCGGGTGATGCAGGTGGCCCACCTCATCCGGCTGGGCTTCTCCCTGGGGGACATCGCCACCTTTCCCCCCTGCATGCTCCGCGACGTCACGCATGCCATCTGTCCGCAGGCGCTCGCGCTCCACCGCAAGCGACTGGCGGAGTTCGACCAACAGCTCCTGGAGCTCGCGGGCCGTCGAGACCGGCTCGCTCGCGCGCTGGGCGCGAATGCCCGCTCCACGAAATGAGGACCTCATGCATCGTCGCGACCTGATGAAGACCGCCCTCCTGGGCGCGGGCCTGCTCCCGATGCAAGGCGCCCTCGCCGCCGCGTCCGAGCGGGGCAAGCAACCCCGTCGCTCGTTCCTCCTGGTGCATGGCGCCTGGCACAACGCCCTCCACTGGGCACGCCTCACGGAGGCACTCTCCGCGCGAGGCCACCAGGTGGTGGCCATCAACCTGCCCGGACACGGACTCAATGCGCGGTTTCCCTCGGCCTACGTGACGGGCGACGCGGCGAAGCTCCTCGAGGAGCGCTCACCGCAGGGGGACCTCACCTTGGAGGACTGCGCCGTCGCCGTGGTCACCGCGATGGAGAAGCTGCGACAGGGGGCGGGCGGGACGAAGCTCGTCCTCGTGGGCCACAGCGTGGGCGGCGCCGTCATCACCCGGGCGGGAGAGCTGGCGCCACAGCACATCGGCCGGCTCGTCTACCTGAGCGCGTACTGCCCCCTGCGACTGGGAAGCCCCAGTGGCTACAACGAACTGCCCGAGGCGCGCACCGGCTACGGGGAGACGCTGTTCCTCGGTGACCCGGGGAAGCTGGGCGCGGTGCGCATCAACCCTCGCGGAGGCACGGACTATCTGGAGGCCCTTCGCGAGGCGTACTACCAGGACGTGCCCCTGGCGGACTTCCTGCCCTTCGCGCTCTCCCTGACGCCGGACCTCCCCTTGTCGCTCTGGACCGCCAAGGTGGGCGCCACCCCGGCGCGCTGGGGCCGGATTCCTCGCAGCTATCTTCGCTGCACCCAGGACCGCGCACTGGCACCGGCGCTCCAGGAGTTGATGATTCGCGAGGCCAACGCCTTCACGCCCGGCAATGCCTTCACCGTCGAGTCATTGGAGGCCTCGCACTCGCCATTCGCCTCACAGCCCGAGGCGCTCGCCGCGCTCCTGGACGGTCTGCGCTGAGCTGAAGTGAAGGTTGCCCTCGGCAGCCTGGGCCGCGCGGCTTATCCTCCAGACGTTGGAATGACGTGCGTCAAAGCCACCGAGGTCCAGGAGGGAGCACAATGGCCGGCAAGACACCCCGGAAGTCGGCGAAGGTCGCCAAGAAGACCGCCGCCAAAGCCAGCAAGCCCAAGCCCACGAAGGCCCCGGCGAAGAAATCACCGGCACGCCGTGCGGCGCCCAAAGCCACCCCGGCCCCGCGCAAGAGCGCCAAGGAGCCTCGCCTCCTCTCCGGCGGCAATCCTCAAATCGCGAAGGGCTACGGCGACGCCCCCGTGCAGGCCTACATCGCGGCCATGCCGGGCTGGAAACGCAACGTCGGGCACCGCCTCGACGCGCTCATCTCGCGCACCGTCCCCGGCGTCAGCAAGGCGGTCAAATGGAACTCGCCGATGTACGGAGTCGAAGACCAGGGCTGGTTCCTTGGCGTCCATTGCTTCGCGAAGTACGTCAAGGTGGCGTTCTTCCGCGGCACCTCGCTGCGTCCTCTCCCCCCGGGCGAATCCAAGAGCCAGGACACGCGCTACCTCGACATCCGCGAGGACACTCCGCTCGACGAAGCTCAGTTCGCCAGGTGGGTGAAGCAAGCCAGCAAATTGCCTGGCGAACGGATGTGAGCGGCCACCCGCGCCGCTCCTGAAATCAGCGCGAACGCCGCCGCCTCTTTCATCAGCGGCGGCGTGTCCGACCTCATCCGCTCAGCCTCTTCTCCAGACCCGAAATGAGGCGCCCCGTGCGGAACCACGCAGGGGCGGAATCCCTCAGGACTTCGCCTTCTTCGAGGGCCTGGCCTTCACCGCCGGCTTCGCCTTCGCCTTCGAGGGCTTCGCCTTCACCACCGCCTTCGCCTTCGCGGGCTTCGCCTTCACTACCGGCTTCGCCTTCGCGGGACTGGCCTTCACCACTGGCTTCGCCTTCGAAGGCTTCGCCTTGCCCTCGCTGTTGAGGTCGATCGCCTGGCGAATGAGCATCTTGAACGCGGCCGCATCCACCTTCTCTCCTTCGCGGATGTCGATGGCGCGGCGCGTATTCCCTTCGAGGCTCGAATTGAAGAGCCCGCCCGGGTCCATCAGGGAGGCGCCCTTGATGAAGGTCAGCTTCACGACCTCCTTGTAGGACTCGCCCGTGCAGATGATGCCGTCGTGCGACCAGACCGGAGTGCCCATCCACTTCCACTCCTCGACGACGTCCGGGTCCGCATCCTTGATGAGCTTGCGCATCCTGGCGAGGGTCTCCCCACGCCAGCCCCCAAGGTCGACGATTCTCTGCGAGATGAGCTCCGATGCCGACGGGCCTTCACTCGCGACGGGCTTTTTCATGGTCTCCTCCTAGAAATTCCAGCGCTCAGGCGGTCGCCGGGCGGAGCCCAACGGACGGGGCCTGCAGGCGGCGCCAGAAGAAGTACGAGAGCCCCCAGAGTACGCCGGTGACCACCGCGTAGATCCACGACTCCGGGCCGTGTCCCATCGCGAGGTGGGCGATGAGCGCCGAGACGAGGGTGTAGGCGAAGCCCGCATAGGCCCACTCCTTGAGCCGCGCCGGCACCGGCGCGAGCAACAGCACCACGCCGAGCAACTTGGCCCACGCGAGTTCCTTGCGGAAGTAGTGAGGGAAGCCGAGCTGGGCAATCGCCTCCGCCACCTCCGGCATGCTCAGCTGCGCGTAGGCGGTGAAGCCCATCTGCAGGCAGAGCAGCGCGGTGACGACCCAGAAGCCAATGACGATACCTTTTGAGCGGTGCATGTTCATGTCCAACGGGGGTTAGAAGGAGGGAGCTTCAACGCCGAACTGCTTGGCGTACTCGACGTTCAAGCGCTGCCAGCCATCGAACCGCATGGCGTCAGGACCCACGAGGCGTCCGATGGGCTGACCCGCGAGCAGCCGATCCATCACATCGAAGCAGATGTGCCATCCCGCGGCGCCCATCGAGATGAAGCCACGGTTGATGTTGTGCCAGAGCGTGAGCCGGGTGCCGGCCCCCTGCGGCTCCAATTCCCAGCGGAGGTCCTGCCCTCCCCAGCTGTATTCGAGCAGCCGAGGCTCGTCGGCCCGCTTGATCTGCGTCTCGGCGACCATCTGCTTCGGAGCTCCCACGGTCGACAGCTTCGCGGTGCCCACGCTCCCCAGGTTCCGGTCAGAGTCGAACGGCGCCCATTCGCGCAGATGCTCGGGCTGGGTGATGGCCCGCCAGACCTTCTCGGGAGGATGGGAGAGGTCGCGCACGACCACGAGCGTCCACTTCTCTCCCTCTTTCTGAACCCTGGCACCAGTAGCGGCACCCGGCATGTAGTGCTCACGGCTGCTCATGTTTCTTCTTTCCTTTCACAGGAGGAACCTTGTCCATCTTGTCCAGGTGCTGCTCCAGCGCATCCAGGTGCTTCGACCAGAAGCGCCTGAAGGGAATCAGCCATTCGTCGAGTTCCATGAGCGGCTCCGGTCTCAATCGATAGAGGCGACGCTGCGCTTCGATACGTGATTCCACGAACCCGGCGTCCCGCAGCACCCGCAGGTGCTTGGAGACGGACGGCTGCGACAATCGAAGCTCGCGCTCGATGTCGCCCACGGAGCGCTCCGACGAGAGCAGCAGGCTCAGGATGGCCCGTCTGTGAGGCTCCGCGATGATGGCGAACGATGATTCCACGCCCAATATATACCCATTGAGGTATATACCCGTCAAGGCATATTACTCGCCGTCAGCCGCCGGTCGACGTAGAAGCTGAGCGGCCGGACGGCCAGACCGTTCGGATGTCCCACACCCCACCCCACTGCCGTTGGTTCCCAAGCCATGACTGAGCGCAAGCCCTCCCCCAGCCAGCCTCCCGCGGACCGCCACGACCTGATTCGCGTCCGGGGCGCACGTGAGAACAACTTGAAGGACGTGAGCGTCGAGCTCCCCAAGCGACGGCTGACGGTGTTCACCGGCGTGTCGGGCTCGGGCAAGTCGTCGCTGGTGTTCGGCACCATCGCCGCGGAGTCGCAGCGGCTCATCAACGAGACCTACAGCGCGTTCGTGCAGGGGTTCATGCCGAGCCTGGGCCGGCCGGAGGTCGACGTCCTGGAGGGGCTGACGCCGGCCATCATCGTCGACCAGGAGCGGATGGGCGCCAACTCCCGCTCGACGGTCGGCACGGCGACCGACGCCAACGCGATGCTGCGGGTGCTGTTCAGCCGCCTCGGCAAGCCGTACATCGGCTCGTCCAACGCCTTCTCCTTCAACATCCCGTCGGTCCGAGGGGTCGGAGAGGTTTCAGTCGAGAAGGGCGACGGGAAGACCGAGAAGCGCGAGTTCACGGCCGCCGGCGGCATGTGCCCGCGCTGCGAGGGCATGGGCTCGATAACGGATATCGACCTGGCGCAGTTGTACGACGACACGAAGTCGCTCGCCGAGGGCGCGCTCACGATTCCTGGGTACACCCCCGACGGCTGGCAGGTGCGCATCTTCGCGGCCTCGGGCTTCGTCGACCCGAACAAGCCCATTCGGAAGTACACGAAGAAGGAGCTCCACGACTTCCTCCATCACGAGCCCATCAAGGTGAAGTTCGAGAGCATCAACCTGACCTACGAGGGCCTGATTCCGCGAATCCAGAAGTCGTTCCTGACCAAGGACAAGGAGGCGATGCAGCCGCACATCCGTGCGTTCGTGGAGCGGGCGGTGACGTTCACCCCCTGTCCCGAGTGTGGCGGCACCCGGCTCAACGCAGCCGCCCGGTCCTCCAAAATCAAGAAGATCAACATCGCGGACGCCTGCGCGATGCAGATCAGCGACCTGGCCGAGTGGATTCGCGGGCTGAACGAGCCGTCCGTCGCGCCGTTGCTGGCGACGCTGCGGCAGACGCTCGACTCGTTCGTGGAGATTGGCCTGGGCTACCTGAGCCTGGACCGGCCGTCGGGGACGCTGTCGGGCGGTGAAGCCCAGCGCACGCAGATGATTCGTCACCTCGGGTCCGCGCTCACGGACGTGACGTACGTGTTCGACGAGCCGACGGTCGGCCTGCACCCGCACGACATCCAGCGGATGAACAACCTGCTGCTGCGGCTGCGCGACAAGGGCAACACCGTGCTCGTCGTGGAGCACAAGCCGGAGGTCATCGAGATCGCCGACCACGTCGTCGACCTGGGCCCTGGGGCTGGAACCGCCGGTGGTGAGGTGGTGTTCGAGGGCACCGTCGCCGCGCTGCGGGCCAGCAAGACGCTGACCGGACGGCACCTGGACGACCGGGCTGCGTTGAAGCCGTCGGTGCGCAAGTCGTCGGGGGCGCTGAAAATCCGCGGCGCCAGCTCCCACAACCTGAAGAAGGTCGACGTCGACATCCCGCTCGGTGTGCTGGTGGTGGTGACGGGCGTGGCCGGGTCGGGAAAGAGTTCCCTGATTCACGGCTCGGTGTCGGGCAGGGACGGAGTGGTGTCGGTCGACCAGGCCCCGATTCGGGGCTCGCGGCGGAGCAACCCCGCGACGTACACGGACATGCTGGAGCCCATTCGCAAGGCGTTCGCGAAGGCCAACGGCGTGAAGCCCGCCTTGTTCAGCGCCAACTCCGAGGGCGCCTGCCCCACGTGCAACGGCGCCGGAGTCATCTACACCGACCTGGCGATGATGGCCGGCATCAGCACGCCCTGCGAGGACTGCGAGGGCCGACGGTTCCAGGCGGCGGTGCTGAAATACAAGCTCGGCGGGCTCAACATCGCCGAGGTGCTCGACCTGCCCGTCAAGGACGCGGTCGCATTCTTCGGTTCCGGCGCGGCGAAGACGCCGGCCGCGCATGAGATTCTCACGCACATGGCCGACGTCGGGCTCGGCTACCTGCGGCTCGGCCAGCCGCTCACGACGCTGTCGGGTGGCGAGCGGCAGCGGCTGAAGCTCGCGACACACATGGGCACCGACGGAGGCATCTACGTGCTGGACGAGCCGACCACCGGCCTGCACCTGGCCGACGTCGAGCAGATGCTCGGGCTGTTGGACCGGCTGGTCGACTCCGGCAAGTCGGTCATCGTCATCGAGCACCACCAGGCGGTCATGGCGCACGCCGATTGGCTCATCGACCTGGGACCGGGCGCGGGCCACGAGGGCGGGAAGATTGTCTTCGAGGGCACCCCGGCCGACCTGGTCGCGGCGCGCTCGACGCTGACCGCTGAGCACCTCGCGACGTACATCCGCTGACCAGGAGACGTGGACCACGGGGGCGCGGGTGATGACCGCGCCCCCTCGCCGTTGATGTCGCTCCCCTTGAAGCGGCTACCCGCGACAGCGCCCCAGCTCGGCCCGCGCCTCCGCCGTCTCCTGAGCGTAGGCCTTGCTCCAGGCGGACAGCTCCTCCCAGGCGTGCCGAGCCTCCACGCAGGCCTCCTCCACCGCACCCGTCAGCCGGAGCGCCCGCGCGAGCCGACGACGCACTCTCGGGACACGCGCGGAGACCACCTGCCGCGCCGTGAGCACCTCCAGCGCGGTGCGCAGCGGCACCAGAGCCTCGGAGGGCTGGCCCCGCGCGAGGTGGACGTCCCCCAGGAGGAGCATCGCCTCGATGCGCTCGGACGACGAAGGCCCCAAGTCCCGCTCCATGCTCACGAGCGCCCGCTCCACATGCCCCCGGGCCTCGTCCACCCGCCCCAGGAAGAGGAGGGCATCCGCCAGGGCTCGCAGCCCCGCGCCATCCACCTCGCCCTTGGCGACCAGGGGCGCTTGGAGCAAGACGCCGCGCGCATGAAAACCTCGCGCCTCGTCCAGGCGCCCCAGCAGACGCAGCAGCCTGCCCACCTCGTGGACGTCCAGGGCCACCTCCGGGTGTGAGGCGCCGTAGACGCGCTCGCGATGCGCCAGGACGCGTCGCACGTGCGCCAGCTCCAGCGGACGCTCGCCCTGCTCTCCCAGGACGCCGAGTCGGTTCGACTCCATCCCCATCAGCACCGGGCTGTCCGCGGCCACGCTCGCGCGCGCCACCGCCCAGCTCTCGTCCGCGGCCTTGCGCGCCTGGGCCCCATGTCCCCACTCGAAGTAGACGAGGGCCAGGTTGGACAACGTCCGGGCCACCGACAGGTTCTCCTCGCCCAGCGTCCGGCGAAGGATTCCGAGCGCCCGTTGGAGGACCGCCTCGGCCCTCGTCAACTCACCCAGCAGGGCCAGGGTGCCACCCAGGTTCGCCAGGGCCCGTCCCGTGTCCCGGTGCACCGGACCAAAGTGCTCCTCATGGAGCCGCAGCGCCTCCTCCTGCCAACGCTTCGCCTCCAGCAGGCGCCCCTGTTGCCGGGCCAGCAGGCCCAGCCGACCACTCAGCTCCGCACGCGCGTGCGTCTGTCCGCGCGTGGTGACGGTCTCCAGCGACGCACGCAAGAGCGGCTCCGCCTCCGAGAAGCGGCCCTCCTGCTCCAGCAGCTCCGCCTGCACGTTGTCCAACATCGTGTCCAACTCGGCGTCTCGCAGCGTCTCCGCCACGGCACGGGCGCGCTGGAGGAAGGGCCACGCCTCCGGGGTGCGCCCCAGGCCATATCCATGCAGCCAGGCCTGCGACTTCAGCACCCGCGCGAGCACACCCAGGTGTCGCCCCGCCTCGGCCGCCAACGAGCCCTGGGCCAGCGACGCTCGCGCGTCCTCGAACGCTCCCGCATCCTCCTGCAACAGCGCGCAGAGCTGATGCGCCTCCGCTTCCAGGGGGCGATGCCGGGTGGCGAGCGCGCGCTCCCGGGCAGGCAGCGCGATTCGCAGCGCCTCCGGTGTATGGCCCGCGAGCAGCTCCGCGTTCGCCCGCGCCAGCTCCGTGCGCACCGCGTCCACCTCCGCGCGCACCCTCGGGTCTTCCGGTGGAGACACGGCCTCCTGCAACGTGCGCACGTCCGCGCATCGGCCCACGCCGCCAATCGAGGCGCCCAGCCCGAAGCCCCGCTCCACCGTCCGCGCATCCGCTCCCTGCAGCACCACCGTCAGCCGAGACAGCTCTCCCAGCCGCTGGTCCAGACACGTCATCCGAAGCCCGAGCACTGCCTCCGACTGCTCACCGAAGACACGAGTCGCCTCGCACGCGGACTGATGCGCGTGCATCCAGTCCCGGGTCCACCGCTCCAGTGATGAGGCCACGGCCTGGAACGAGGCTTCGGCAGAAGGGTCCTCCGTCTTCAGAAATGCCAGATGTGTGGACTCACGCACGGACACATCCCAGATGCCCGCGAGGTGCCGCTCACTGCCCTGACAGAGTTCGCTCGGTGTCGCCGATGAAGGTCCCAGCACGACGAACCCCAGGCCCACCACACCTCCCGCGAGCACCGCCGTGGCGGCGATGCGCTTCCAGGCCACCACCTCCCGTGAGAGCTGGGCCCGCAGCACCTGCATGGACTCGAAGCGCCGCGACGGGTCCACGGAGAGTCCACGCCGGACCACGGCCTTGAGCCACGAGGGCACGCCCCGAGTCTCGGGACGCACCTCCTGGCGCTGCATGGACGACAGGAGTTCCTCGCGCGTGGCGCCCTCGAAGGGCCGCTGCCCGTTGAGGGCCTCGTAGAGCGCGACGCAGAAGGCGAACTGGTCCGAGCGAGCATCCCCCCGCTCTCCGCGGAGCTGCTCCGGCGCGCCGTACGCGAGCGTCCCCAGGAACGCCCCGGTGACAGTGAGTGACTCTCCGCCAGGGACTGGAGCCTCGTCTTCTCGAAGAGGCTCCAGGGCTCCCGCCGCGTTGGCCAGGCCGAAGTCGGTGATGCGCACCTGACCATCGCGCGTCAGCAGGACGTTGTCGGGCTTGAAGTCGCGGTGGATGATGCCCAGCGCATGCGTCGCCGCGAGCCCATCCGCCGCCTGGATGAAGCGCGCGAGGATTTCCCGGCGCGTGCGCGGCTTCTCCGCCAGCCACCGCCGGAGCGTGCCGCCCTCGACCAGCTCCATCACCAGGAAGAGCTGCCCCTGGAACTCGCCCACGTCGTGCAAGTGAGCGACATGGGGATGCGACAGCCGGGCCATCGTGCGGGCCTCGCGCTCCAGTCGCTGACGGGCCTGAGCCAGGGAGTCCACCCCCAGCCTCGCGAGGTTCAGCAGCTTGAGCGCCACCTTGCGGTCCAGCTCCGGGTCATAGGCGGCATGGACGCGCCCCATGCCTCCTTCGCCGAGCAGACCGAGCACCATGTACCGCCCCACGCGCGCGCCGGAGACGAGCAGCCCCGTGTCGACCAGCGGTGGAGGCGCCTCGAGTCCGCCCAGCGCGGCGAGCACGCTCCGGCACTCCGAGCAGCCCGCGACATGCTGGCGCACGACGGCCGTGCCCTCCGAGTCCAACGCGCCATTCGCGTAACCGGAGAGCGTGTTCTCGTCCGGGCAGCTCATTCGCGCACCGCCAGCAGACCCGAGAGGCTCAGGTCCAACCGACCATGGATGGCGCGCATCAGGCTGTCGACTTCCGGCTCGGGCAGAGACAGACGCTCGGCGAGCGCGCGCCGCGTGCGCTTCTCCAGCAGCGTCTGCACCGCGGAGAGCCTGCGTGAGAGCGTGGACTTGTGCAGGTCGAACAGCGCGCCCATTCGCTCCAGGGAGAGGCGCTCGACGAAGTGCAGTCGCAGCAGCTCCCGGTCCTCGTCGTCCAGCGAGGCCACCGCCCGGATGAAGGCCGCGCGCACATGCCCCCGAGCCTCCTCCCGGACGAAGCCCAGCTCCAACCCACCCGGGGCGGGATGTGCGGCGAGCACCTCCGCTTCGACGTGTGACTCTTCACCCTGCGCCTTGCGCATCCGCAGCGCGAGCCGCACCGCGGAGATGCTCACCCAGTGCAGCAGCGGGCCCATACCCGAGTAGCCAAGCAACCGTGAGGGTGCCTCCTCGCGAGGCATCAGGAGGTTGGCCCGGAGCACCTGCAGTACCTCGTCGGCGAACGCCGGTGAGGGATGGATGCGCGATAGGGGGACGCGCAGCTTGAGGAGGACCTCCTGCTCCAGGAGCTCGCAAGCCGCTGGCAGCCCCTGCGCGCAGGAGAGCGCGAGCGCGAGGTCCCGGGAATGCAGTCGCTCCAGCGCGCGCATCGGGTCCGCCGCCCGTGAAAGCTGGGCCCCGAGGTGACGCGCGAAGGTGCTCGGCTCGGGCGCGGCGGCGCGGAGGGCGGCGGCCTGGGAGACGGCTCGCTCCACGGCGGCTCGGGCTCCCGGAGCCTCTCGAAGACGGAGGGAGGACTGCTCGCCGGCGGACTGCACCACCAGCTCGAAGGACTCGGCGTCAGCCCCATGCATCCCAGGCACTCCTGACATCAAGCCCACGATTCGACGGAACCGGGGCCCACACCCAGGAGGCTACCACCGACACCCACGACGGTTCAGCGCTTCTGGAGCGCCCCGCCGCCCGACAGCTCACGGCAGGCGCAAGGTGAAACTCCAGGACCTGGCAACACCCACGAAAGGATCGGGAGAGGTGGCCACGACGCCATAAGTCCCCGACGATTGGGCGGTGAAGCGCCGGGTCGCCGTTGGCGCATCGAACAGCAGGGGAACCTCCGCGCCATTCGGGTCCAGAATCCGGAGACCCACCGCCCTGGACTCCACGACATAGGTCCGGCTCGCCTCCGACTCGAAGGCGAATACGTCGATGTCCGTCCCCAGTTCGAAGGAGCCGTCCACTGTCGCAGGGAGCGTCAACGGCGTGGCATGGGCCGCGTCATCGCCGTGGTCGTCCGTGCCCACCCGCGCCATCTTGAACGTGAAGAAGAGAGGAGCAGTCTGCGAGCTGATCGTGAAGGTGACGTCCCCCGAGGACAGCAGGTGGATGTTCCAGGTGCCACCCCCGGACGCACGATGCACGCGGAAGGACGCGACAGGAGCGCTCGTCGACAGCGTGCAGCCGGGCGTGCAGGTGAGCCGGTACACGCCATCCGCCTCGAGAGGAATCGTGAAGGCATCCAGGTCCGCCACGTTGTGGATGAGCCCGGTGACAGTCTCCTCCACCGCGACGCGAGTGGCCGTTTCGGGAGTGCCACCATGGTCATCCGGCCCCAGGTTCTCCACTCCCACCTGGAAGTCCGTCCCCCAGGCTGAGTCCTTCTGGACATGCACGTAATACGTCCCCGTCGTGGGTGCGCCCTGGACGATTCGGCTGGAGGTGGTCGCCGCCAGCGTCGTGCCGTCCGCGTCCGTGAGCTTGACGTTCGCCACACGCGAGGGCGTCAGCCTGACGTCATGGATTTCCCCCGCGGTGGCGAAGAAGGAGAAGACATCCACGTCGTTGGTGCCCTGAAGCCGTGCCGTCACGGGGACACCGTCCGTCAGTCGGGTCGCGGCGGTAATCGCATCCGCGTGTTCATCCACCCCCAGTTCGTCCAACTGGCAGTGGGTGGCCGGCAGGCTGCCGTTCGAGGTGGAGACGCGGACGAACCACGTGGTCGGGTCCGGGCTCTTGTGGCCCACGCTGCCACCCACTCCCCCTCCTGACGCTCCGCTCTCCAACACTGCGCCCGCGCCATTCATCAGAGTCAGGGAGGTTCGCTCGGACTCACAAGAGAATCGGAAGCCCTGGCCCGCCTCGGTGCGGAAGGTAAAGACATCCTCGTCATCGTCGAACTCGAGCGTGACAGGGAATGGTGCACTCGCCAGCTCCACCGGCGTCGCCGTGGCGGGTGTGTCACCGTTCGCATCCTTGCCCATGTCTTCCAAACGGTAGAGATACGTCCCCGAAGCGCCGTCCTCATCCGCGGCCACCGTGATGAACCGGGGAGACGCCTCCGTGGAAGTGAACTCCAGGTGGGCGCCGCCTCGAGCCACGACAACCAGCGAACTCATTACCTGCCCCGAGGCACCCAGCAGGCGCACGGCCACCTTGGCCAAGGTGCCGGGCCGGACGATGAAGCGAAGGCCATGGCCCGGCAGGGTGGGCATGGCGAAGACATCCTGATCCTTCCACACCCGGAAGGGAGGCTGGATGGCAGCGTCGTGGAAATCCACCGAGGGTGCCAGCGTCGTGGCGGCCGCCACGGCGTCACCGTGGTCGTCCGGCTGCCGGTAGGCGGAGATGAAACAGCTGAGGCCCGAGGCCTCCTCCCATGCGCTGCAGTGACACATGGGGGCGCCATCGTCGGAGACGCAGCGTCCCGCGCTGCATTCCACATCGGCGCAAACGCGCGCGTCTTCTTCGGCGGAAGGGAAACCACAGGCGACCCAGAGGCCGCAGGCCACCAGCGCGAACAGGCGCGGGCTGAAAAATGAGCGAATGAGGGACACCGGAGACCTTGGGTTGACGACCGTCGATTGACCGTAATAACCAAACACCCGCGCATGCAAACGCTCTCTCGTCCCGCCGCGCAGGCGCTGGTCCTGCTGTCACTCCTGGTGTCTTCTCCAACCTTGGCGGAGGAACACGCGGAGCTCGAAGGGGGCTTTCCGCGCTGGCTCGCCATCTCCGCGCGCGGGGGCTACCTCATGCCGGGCGGTCGCATGGATGGATCCGCCGAGCCGTTCTATCTGTACGAGGTCTACAAGGGGCTCTTCGCCGCCATCCTGGAACCCACCGTCCGAATCGGCCCGAACGTCGAGTTGGGGCCCTGGCTTCAGCTCGCCCACGCGCAGATGCGGATCCGCTGCTCCGCCGACCAGGCGTGTCCGGGCAGCAACCTGCGCTTCGGACTTCAAGGCAACTACCACTGGAATCCAGCCGGCCCCTACTCACCCTGGGCGGGGGTGGCGCTCGGCCACGAAACGACGTCGTTTTCGATTGGAGACGTCGACATCACGTACTCCGGGCCGGAAATCACGCTCCAGGCAGGGTTCGACAGGAACTTCGGCGGAGCCTTCTGGGCGGGGCTCTTCGTCAATGTCACGGGCGGCCGATACAGCACGCTGGATGTGGACCTGAGCACCGGCTCTGGAAGCGAGAGCCTCCGCGAGCGGACCCTCCACATGTGGGTCGGCTTCGGCTTCCGCGTGAGGCTGGCCGCGCCCCTCGCAGCGGCCCCTCGCTGAAACCAGAACAATCCTCATCGAGCCCTGATGACAGCGGTCATCACCCTCGATGGCTCCAGTCACCGGCAACAGGGCTCCAGAGCCCGTTCTGGCTGAAGCGCTTCAGAGGGGAAACGGCACACTGGGGGGACCGCGAGAGGCTGGCACACGCCGTGCCTTAGGGGAGGTCACGTCACGGGCTGGACGACGTCTGGCCCCATCCCCCACCGCATCCCCGGAGCACTCCCATGCGCGTCTCCAACCGCCCCGCGTCCACCTCCGCCACGACCCCGGCTTCGTCCTCCAGCGCGGCGGCGTCCCCCAACAAGAAGGACGGAGTCTCGAACCTCTTCGGGTTCTGACGCGGCAGCGCTCCAGCGGACCGGACGCGGCGTCGAGCGAGCATCCGCGACGCCTATGCGCCCTTCAACTCGATGGTGTTGCCCTCCGGGTCCTGGATGTAGAACGAGAAGCCGTCACCCGTCGCACCGTACCGCTCCCCAGGAGCGAACACTGCGACCCCCTGCTCGGCCAGGTGGGCGCGAATCGCCGCCTCGTCGAACGGCTGCACGGTGATGCAGAAGTGGTCGACGTTGCGACCTTCACGCCCCGGTGCCGCGCCTCCCGCGCGCCCCAGCTTTCCATCCAGGGACACCAGGTCAATCATCGCCGTCCCCACCCGCAGGTGCGTCAAGCCGAGGTGCGGCACCTCCCGGTCGACGGTGCAGCCAATCACGTCCCGATAGAAGGAGGCCATGCGCGCCGCGTCGGCGACACGCAGGACCAGGTGGTCGACCGTGGCTGGTTGGAAGGGTCGCTGACTCATCGCTGGAACTCCATTATCTTGATGTCGAGACAATGCAGCCGAATTATCTCGACGTCAAGATATCTGGAGTTCGCGAATGAGCAGGAGCACCCAGGACCATGTCGACCGCTTGCGGGGCCAGTGGGAGCGGGAGCTTCCGGACGTCGACACCCAAGGGATGGAAATCCTGGGGCGGGCCCGTCGCATCACCCTGCGGGTGCGGCCCCCCATCGAAGCGGTGTTCGAGGAGCACGGCCTGGACACGGGCGAGTTCGACGTCGTTTCAGCGCTGCTGCGCTCGGGCCCGCCCTACCGGATGCGCCCGACGGAGCTCTACAAGTCGCTGATGATTTCCTCCGGGGGGCTGACCGACCGACTGGCCCGGCTGACCCGCGCGGGCTTGATTCGCCGCCCCGCGACGGAGGGAGACGCGCGCAGCCTTCCGGTGGAGTTGACCCGGGAGGGCCGTGAGCGCACCGAGGCGGCGTTCCGCGCCGACATGGCCGTCGAGGCCCGGTTGCTCGCGGGCCTGTCACGCAACGAGCGAGCGACGCTGACCTCGCTCCTGCGGAAGCTGACGCTGAGCCTGGAGACAGCGGAGACCGAGGACGGGTGACTCACGACGAAAAGAGGGTCGAGCGCTGTCGGGTTCATCCACCCCGACCGGCGCTCGACCCCCTCATGCGACAGCGGCACTAGTCCTTCGTACAGACGACGTCGTCGACCTGGAGGTGGTCGCGGTCGGCTTCACTCCGGCTCGGATAGAGGAACAGGCGCCAGTCGCGCACGTTGCCGGTGAAGCGGAAGAACACCGGCTGCCACTCGTCACTGTCGACGACGAGGAAGTCCGTCTGCGGGCTCCAGCCTCCGCTCGAGTAGCTGCGATGACGGATGCTGCCGTGGCCACGCACCCGGTACGAGCAGGAGTAGTTGCCGCTCGGGACGTTGAACTTGTCCGTGGAGAAGCGCTCGGCGACCTGGATGGGGACGACGAACTGCAGCGCCGTCGAACCGCCGTGCACCGCGTTGAGGTAGCGCACGAGACGCGTGGGCTTGATCTCCGTGCCCGGGTCCGCGATGCCGTTGTCGATGCCGTACCAGTAGTCAGGGATGAGATGGTTCCCCTGGTAGGGGATGGAATAGATGTTCCAGGACTCGAAGCCACCGTTGCGGACGATGTTCGCGGGGTGCTCCGCGGGGACGCAGCTGCGGGTCGTCGGGTCACAAGCCGGCAGGGCGCCGACGCAGTCGAGGGTCGTGAAGCAGGCGCCTTCGGCCAGCTCACACACGCCCGTCGTGGGATTGCAGGTGGTCGCCGGGCTGCTGCACACGACTCCAGCGCAAGGGTCTCCGGCGACGCAGAGGTGCGTGCTGGTTTCGCAGACCGGCGTCTGCGGAGTCTCCGCGCAATCGGCGTGGCGGACGCATCGGTCCTCGGCGACCACGCACGTGTTGGTGTCATCACAGGCCTCCCACGCGGCGCAGTCCCCGCCGATGTTGCAGCGACCCGAGAGCGGCTCGCAGGTCGCGGAGGCATTCACGCACCGCTCCCAGGACTCGCAGCTGACCACGTCACACGGTTCGGCCGCCCGCATGCAGCGCACGTCGTCGAGGAGCAGGTTCTCTCCGCTCGTATTCCGAACGCTGAAGATGAGTTCGAACGTGTCGAAGACGTCGCTCGCCAGGTTGAAGTTGTACGTCACCTGGGTCCACGCCGTGGTGTCGACGGAGGTGTAGGACGAGTACGAGGAGTAGTCGTCGTCGAAGAAGGCATTCCGGACGTCGCCGGTGCCCCGCGCCTGGAAGGTGCAGGAGTAGCGACCGGCGGGCATCGACTTCGCCAGCGTCGTGAACCGCCGATGCGTGGAAGAGGCGTTGGTCAGCCGGACCGCGTTCACGCCTTCGAAGGCATTCGTCGTCACCTTCTGCACGGCGCCGGAATCGATATTCGACTTGCTGCCGAACCACTGCGCCGGAAGCGCATCGGGCCACACCTCGAAGCCCCAGTTGTCGATGACGCTCACGACGGGAGGCTCACCGGCGTCCGGAGTCCCACCACCCGCGTCAGGCGTCCCACCACCCGCATCGGGGAGCTCACCACCCGCGTCCGGCGTCTCCCCTCCAGCATCAGGGAGCTCACCGCCTGCGTCGGGAAGCTCTCCGCCCGCGTCCGGCGTCACCTCGCCTGCGTCGGGAAGCTCTCCGCCCGCGTCCGGCGTCACCTCGCCCGCGTCGGGAAGCTCTCCGCCCGCGTCCGGCGTCACCTCGCCCGCGTCCGGAATCTCTCCCCCCGCATCCGGCGTCACCTCGCCCGCGTCCGGAAGCTCTCCGCCCGCGTCCGGCGTCACCTCACCCGCGTCCGGAATGTCTCCGCCCGCGTCCGGCGTCACCTCGCCCGCATCCGGAGTCCCATCACCCGCGTCGGGCGTCCCACCACCCGCGTCCGGCGTCCCATTTCCCGCGTCAGTCCGGGTCTCCCCCGCATCGGGAATCACCCCAGGCTCTGAATCACCACAGGAAACAACCAAGACCAGCAACGCGGTCAGACACCCTCGAAACAACGTCAAAGCAAGCCTCCGGGTCCCAGCAAGGTTCCTCTCGTACCACAATTTTCAAGTAGCGCGGGTGGCGCCGGGGTCACAAGGGGAGCGCCCCTTGGAGGGTTCGCGACTCGGGAGATTCGCCAGGACGGTCGGTGCTGCTGGCCTCGGACACAGCGCGGCGCAACGGAGCAAGCCCGCTCCAACCGCGCCCCCATGCGGTTCCGAGCCGCTCGTTCCCATCTGGAATCAGCTCAAGGACAAGCCTGGCAGGAATTGGCGACGCCCTCGACCCGAGGCCTGATTGACGCAGCGGCCGGGTTTCAGTCTCCCCCACTCCGTGCGGCAATCGTTCGGCGGCCAGGACGTAGCCTCCCGCGTGGACACCTTCTTTGTTGGATTGCGTCAGGCACTGCGCTCGCTGCGCCGCAGCCCCGGTTTCACTCTCAGTTGCGTCCTGATGCTGGCGGTAGGCATCGGAGCGAGCACCGCGCTCTTCAGCGTGGTGGAGGGGGTGCTGCTGCGCCCCCTGCCCTATCCAAGCCCCGAGCGCCTCGTGCACCTGTCGCAGCGGACGGCCGTCGGCCGCTCGATTCCGTTCTCGGACCCCAACTTCGAGGATGTGCGGACACAGAGCCGCACCGTCTCGGCGCTGGCCCAGGTATCGGGAGCGGCGAGCGTCGCCGTCACCGGCACGGACGAGCCGACCTTCGCCATGATGGCGCTCGCCTCGCGCGACTTCTTCCGCGCCTTCGCGGTGCAGCCCGTACAGGGCCGCCTGTTCGCCGAGGATGAGCAGCAGCAGGGAGGCGCCCCGGTGGTGGTCGTGAGCCAGACCTTCTGGAAGCGGCACCTGGGCGCACGGCCGCTGCCGCTGTCGGACACCCTCACCTTCGAGGGGCGCGCCTATACCGTGGTGGGTGTGATGCCCAAGTCCTTCGACTACCCGGTGGGCACACAGCTGTGGATTCCGCGCGAGTTGAAGGCGCCCCTGCCCAGCCGGACCGCGCACAACTGGTGGGTGGTGGGACGGCTGGCGGAGGGCGTCAACCCCCAAGCCGCGCAAGCGGAGCTCACGGGCATCGCACGGGAGCTCGAGGCGCGGTACGGCCGGGAAATCTCGATGCAAGACATCGCCATGGTGCCCCTGCACGAGAGCCTGGTGGGGAGTGCCCAGTCCACGCTCTACGTGCTGCTGGGCGCCGCGGCCTTCCTGTTGCTGGTGGCGGGAGCCAACGTCACCAACCTGCTGCTGGCCCGCGCGGCGACCCACAGGCGCGAGCTCGCCGTCCGAGTGGCGCTGGGCGCCGGGCCCGGCGCGTTGGCGCGGCGGTTCCTCACCGAGTCGCTGCTGCTGTCGCTGGCCGGCGGTGCGCTGGGCACCCTGCTCGCAGCATGGAGCGTGCGCGCACTGCTCGCGTTCGAGCCGGGCCGCCTGCCACGCGTGGACGAGGTGGAGGTGAACGCCACCGCGCTCCTCTTCGCGCTCGGGCTCTCGCTGCTCCTCGCACTGGGGCTCGGGCTGGTGACGGCGTTGCGTGCGGCGCGCCAGAACCCCTGGGCCACGCTGGTGCAGGCGGGGCGCACCCAGGCCGGAGGAGTCGGAGCGGAGCGCACGCGCCGTGCCCTCGTGGTCGGACAGCTCGCGCTCGCACTGGTGCTGCTGCTGGGCGCGGCGCTGCTCGGGCGCAGCCTGATGCGCCTGCTCTCGCTGGACCCGGGATATCGCACCGAGGACGTCGCGGTGCTCAGCCTCGTGCTCCCTCCCGTCGAGGACGAGGCGGGGTGGCGGCGCAACCTTCAACTGCAGGAGCAACTCCTCGCGCGGCTGGGCGCACTGCCCGGAGTGCGCGCGGTGGGCGCCGTGAGCAACTTCCCGCTCGAGGGGAGCCCCTCGGGCTACGGCACCTTCCTCGTGCTCAACCGTCCCGACGAGGTGAAGAGCATCGAGGACTTCGGGCGGCTGGCGCATGAGCGCGAGCGCACGGGCTCCGCCGAGTACCGCGTGGCGAGCGAGGGCTACTTCCATGCGCTCGACATTCCGCTCGTGCGCGGGCGCCACTTCGATGCACGCGACACCGCCGAGACGCCTCATGTCGCCGTCATCAGCGAGTCGCTCGCGAAGGCCCGCTGGCCCCAAGAAGACCCGCTGGGCAAGACCATCCAGTTCGGCAACATGGACGGCGACCTGCGTCCCTTCACCATCGTCGGCGTGGTGGCGGACGTGCGCGAGCGGGGGTTGGATGAGGCGCCGAAGCCCATGTTCTATGGCTGCTCCCGCCAACGGGCGCGCGCCTCCTCCCGCTTCCACCTCGCCGTGTACGGCCCGGTGGGCCCCGCGGCCCTCGTCACCGCGGTCCGGCCGGTGCTGCGTGAGCTCGCCCCCGAGCTGCCCTCGCGCCTGCACACCGTGGAGAGCCTGCTCACGGACTCACTCGCGCCCAGGCGCTTCAGCCTCCTGCTGCTGGGGGCCTTCGGTGTCGTGGCGCTGCTGCTCTCTGTCGCGGGGCTCGCGGCCGTCGTGTCCTATGCGGTGGCGCAGCGCACCCAGGAGTTCGGCATCCGCTTCGCCCTGGGAGCGACGGCGGGGGACGTCCTGAAGCTGGTGCTCCGGCAGGCGGCGCTGCTCTCGGGGCTGGGCGTGGCGCTCGGCGTGCTGGGCGCCATCGGGCTCAGTCAGGTGCTCGCGGGGCTCGTCTACGGAGTGAGCACCACCGACCCGCTCGTCTTCGCCGCGGTGGCGCTCCTCCTGCTCGGCGTGGCGCTGCTCGCAAGCTGGTTGCCGGCCCGGCGAGCCTCGCGGGTGGACCCGATGACGGCGCTGCGCTCGGAGGCCTGAACCGCGCCCCACGGGCCCTTCACACATAAGTGTACTATTGACACGAAGTCTGTGGCACTGCGAGAGTGCAGCCACCATGGACACCGCCTTCGTCGCCTTCATTCCGCTGTCGAACTGGCTGCGCGGATTTGATCGCTACCGAATGCGGTACTCGAAGGCGTCCATCGCCGAGTCGACCTTCCCCGACGCGTTCTACATGTTGAAGGAAGACGAGCCCTGGGCCCCCGGGCTCGAGAAGGCGCGGCGGCTGGTGGCGAAGCTCGGTCGCGCGAAGGACCGCGTCGTCGCGTTGCGCGCGCGGCTGCCGACGTCGGGTGCGCCAGCGATGCGCCCCAATGGCACCACGGGCACGGGAATCGGCTGGCGCTGGCCCGCCCCCGAAGTGCCCCTGAGCGGAGTGGCCTGGGTCGACGACGCCGGTGCACTGCGGCCCACGCTTCATGAGGAGGTCACCGCGCAGGCCTTCCTGCTCGAAGACACGGGGCTCGCGCCCTGGGCCGACTGTCGGCCTCGCTCCTTCTCGGTGCTGCCCGTCGCGAAGGCCTGTCAGGCGAAATGCGCGTTCTGCTTCTCGAAGGCCAGTGTCTCGGACCTCGCGCGGCAGCGGAGTGTCTCGCTCGAAGAGCAACTGCACTGGGCGGACCTCGCGCGCTTACGCGGGGCGGAGCGCGCCGTCATCACCGGCGGCGGCGAGCCGACCCTGCTGGCGCCTGGCCAGTTGCGTTCGCTGGTCCGTGGCCTCGCCGAGCGATTCCCGAAGACGCTGTTGATCACCAATGGCGCGCGGCTCGACGCCGAGCAACTCCACGCCCTGCGTGACGAGGGCCTCACCACGCTGGCCGTCAGCCGTCACGGCGTCACCCGCGAGGACGACGCGCGCATCATGGGCCTGTCCGTCGACTCGGGTGCTCTCGCGCGAGCCTTTGGCCTCCGCAGCCGGGCCATCTGCGTGCTTCAGCGCGGCGGAGTCGATGACGCGGCCCAGGTCCACGCGTACCTGGAGCGCAGCGCGCGCGAAGGGTTCCACGAGGTCTGCTTCAAGGAACTCTACGTCTCCAGCCTCTCCGAGAACGCCTGGGCGCCGAGCGCCGTGAATCGCTACTGCGAGGCGAACCAGGTGCCGCTCGAAGTGGTGCTCCGCGCGATGGACGCGTGGGGCTTCACGAAGGTCACCGAACTGCCGTGGGGCAGCCCGGTGTTCGAGGGAGAGGTCGCAGGGCGCGTGCTGCGCGTCGCGGCCTACACGGAGCCCTCGGTCGGTTGGGAGCGAACACATCGGTTGGTGCGCTCGTGGAACCTCATGAGCGATGGAACCTGCCTGGCCTCGCTGGAAGACCCGGCCTCGGAGCTGCGCCGATGAAACACGACGCCTTTCTCTCCCTGGCTGACGCGTGGCGTGGCAAGCACCCCGAGCTCGTCGACCTGGCGGAGCTCAACGTCTATCGCAGCCTCGCGCCGACCTTCGCCGCCATCGCTCCGTCGACGCATCCCGAGGCGCCGTATCGGTGTCACCTCGCCGAACGCTTTCTCGCGCACCTCGAGCTCGACGCGGAACTCAAGTCCAGGACCCAGGTCAGTCACGGTGTGCGCCGCTCCCTGCGAGCGCTGTTCGGCTGGCTCGCGTCACGCAACGCCCGCGTCGGAGTTCCCGCCGACGTGTATCCGGTCTACCTCCAGCTCGCCGGGGAAGCAGGCGTCGAGGTTGTTCCATTCTCCGCGCGGGAGGGGCTGCCCGAACTCGAGGCCTGCGACGCGCTGCTCCTCTGCGAGCCGCTCAAGCCCTGGGGACGCTCCCCACGGAGCGAAGAGGCCGAGCACGTGGAGCGCTGGGTCCGGGCCGAGCCGGGAAAGCGGGTGCTCATCATCGACTCCGCGTACGCGACACCTCCCACCCCGTGGACACTCCGGCTGCTGCGAGAGGAGCTCGCGTTCGTCCTCGTCTCGCTCTCGAAGAGCTGGCTCATCCCCGACCACGTGGGGTTGTGCATCACACCTTCGCGGTGGCGGCAGGACGCGCGCGCCGTCTTCGCGCCGCTGCCGAAAGACGAACAGAAGCTGCGCATCGGCTACGCGGCCCTCACGGAGCACGCGTCCCGTCCTCGCCAGGTCGGAGCGCTGCTGGCCGAGCGAGCCCGCGCCCTGGACGCGTTCACCGCCACCCGACCCGAGCTCCGGGCATCACCGTGCGTGGGCTACTTCGCCACCTCCCAGTGCTCCTTCGATGAACTCCTGGAGCAAGGGGTCCTCGGAGTGCCCGCCTCGGTCTTCGGTGGCCCCGCGCAGGTGAGCATTCTTTCGAGCCTGCGAACCGGCCCGCCGCCGTGAGCCCTTCGGCGTCCTGAGCGGGCGGGCGACTCCCCGCCGGAATCGCCAGACGGACACCCGCGCGACACGGCGCACTCAGCCCTTGGCCTTGCCCTTGGTCCGGAGGCCACTGGCCGAGGGGTCGCGCGGCAGGTGCCGCAGGCCCATCCAGCCCAGCGCCGACACGTGCCGCACCACGTGCTCCAGGGGGATGGGACGGCCCTCCGCCGCCCACCACACCCCCACCTGCGTCACCATGCCGACGAGCGCGTTGGCGTACACCGGGGCGACCTTGGGGTTGAAGCCCGCTCGGCTGAACTCCGCCTGGAAGATGTCTCCCACCCGCTGCGCCAGGTCGTCGATGACGCGCGTGAGGCCGCGCCGGGCGCTGGACGTGGGCGAGTCGCGCGTGAGGACGGCGAAGCCCGCGGGCTCCTCCTTCGCGTAGGTGAGGAAGACCAGCACCGCGGCCTCGAAGCGCTCGCGGGCGCTGCCCTGGGCGATGGCATCCGACATGCCCTGCACCAGCCCGTCCATCTCCCGCTCCACGATGGCCGCGTAGAGGCCCTCCTTCGCCCCGAAGTGCTCGTAGACGATGGGCTTTGAGACGCCGGCCTTCGCCGCCACCTCCTCGATGGACGTCGCCTCGTAGCCGCGCGAGGCGAAGAGCTCGCGGCCCACCTCCAGCAACTGGGCGCGCCGCTGCGGGCCCGTCAAACGCTGTTTCTTGGCCACCTTGACCTCTGGGCTACCCGAGCGTAGGTTACTTAAACGTAACTTACCGGTGAGTAGGCTACCTGCCGGTTTTCAGGAGACCTCCGTGTACCTCATCCTCTGCGGCCTCGTCTTCACTGGCGCCTACCTGCTCAACATCCTCACCATCTCCGTGGGCTATCACCGCGCGCTCGCGCACAAGGCGGTGCGGCTGCACCCGGCGCTGCGGCGCCTGCTCGTGGTGGGCGGCAACTGGTTCACCGGGCTGGACCCCAAGGCGTGGGTGGTGATGCACCGGCTGCACCACGAGCACTCGGACACGCCGCTCGACCCGCACTCCCCCGTGAATGTGGGGCTGCTGGGCATCGCGAACGAGCAACTGCGCAACTACAAGCGCATCATCGTGGGGCTCATGCGAGAGAAGCCCGAGTACACGAAGTACGCAAAGGACCTCGACTTCCCGCTCAACGCCCTCAACCGCAAGAACCTCTGGTGGCTGCCCTATGCGCTGCACGCAGGCGTGGGACTGGCGCTGGCGCTGAGCGTGGGCTGGGTGCTGGGCGCGGCGTACTTCCTCGGGATGATGAGCCACCCGGTGCAGGGCGGCATCGTCAACGCGCTGGGGCACGCGGTGGGCGGGCGCAACTTCGACACCCGGGACAACTCGCGCAACAACCACCTGGCCGCCTGGCTCATCCTGGGCGAGGGCTTCCAGAACAACCACCACGCCTACCCGGGCTCGGCGTCCTTCTCGCACCACCGCCACGAGGTGGACCTGGGCTTCGTGGCCTGCCTCGCGCTCGAGCGGCTGGGGCTTCTCACCATCGACCGCGCCTACCTCATCCCCAGGCCCGAGCAGCTCGACACGGCACGGGCACGGGCGTAATCACCCTGCCCCGCCCGTGCTCGCCAACACGACGAGCACGGGCAGTTGGAGAGCGACCTGCGCGTCCCACCGGGACGGGCCTCGGCGGAAGTCGAGGTCGTCGAAGCAGGCGGCCCGAGGACGACTCCGGGGCTACAACGTCTTGAGGTACTCGATGAGCGCCAGGCGCTCCGGGTCCGTGAGGACGGCGTTGAACTCATGTCCGCCGTTGTCCTGGCCGAACGCGTGGGTGTTGTAGATCTTCCGGTCCTCGAGCTGCTGCCGTGTGCGCGTCGGTGGGAAGAGGATGTTCCATGAAGCGCTCAGGTTGCTGAAGAGCACGGCCATGATTTCCTGCGCGAGGGGCGTGCGGAACTCGTCGCCTGGGTCGCAGTTGATGTACGGCGACACCGCCGGATTCCAGGGCGTGCGCCACTGGCAGGCGATGCTGTCGTACTTCCAACCGAGCCGGGTGGAGTCGTAGGCGCGCTGCAGACTGGTGTCGAAGCCCATGATGACGAGCGGCTGGTCCCAGCGCGGTGGAGCGGAGACGCGGCGCCAGATGGGCTTGCGGTCAGCGGGCTTGAGCACCTCCCAGACATTGGGAACCGAGCCGTTGTGGAAGTACGGCGCGGTGGCCCAGACCCCGTAGAGCGGCGGCGCGAGATAGCCGTGCTCGCGGTCTCCACGAAGGTGGGGTTGATTCTGCGGGCCGCAGTCCTGCGCGGTGCCAGCCGTCTGCGGATAGCCGAAGAAGTTCTTGGCGCCAGCGGACTGCACCGCGGCGTTGTTGGTGTTCACCCGGACCGGGTCGGTGCCGATGATGCGCAGCGGCGCGATGTAGCTCGCCATGCCCGCCAACGCGGGTGTCGCGAGGAACGCCGGGTCATTGACGTAGCGGGGTGAGTAGGCCCCATGGCAGCTCGCACAGGACCCATTGCCTTGAGGCCGTGGCACGGCGTTGTTGCGCCCCGGAGCCCACATGTCGAGGGTGTGGAACAGCACCGCGCCCTGCTCGGCCAGCGACGTGTTGACGGGCAGCGGATAGGGCGGTGACTTGAGCGACTCCACCCAGGTGTTGAGCGCCGGGCCGTTGGCGCGCATCCAGTCCTGCCCCGCTTCGCTCACCGGCCCGCCGAGGCCGCCGAACAGGCCGAGGAACGGCGTGTAGAACACCATGTCCACGCGGGGTGCATCCATCGGGAACACGCCGTCGATGAACTTCACCGGCCGGTGCCCCATGTTCCACCAGGCGGGCGTATCCATTCCGGCGGTCGAACCGGAATTGATGAGGCCAATCACCTCCGAGGGCGTCAGCGGCTCCTCGTCCGGGAACAGGAAGGCGAGGTTGATGTCGCTGGCGTTGTTGGTGCCCCGAGTGCGGTTGAGGTTCAGGAACGTGGCCAGCGACGCCGGATACCCCAGGGGCAAGAGGTCGCTCAGGAACAGGTCCAGGTCCGCCAGGCTGCTGCCGCCGCCCATCAACACCCCAAGGCCCGGGCCGTCCGAAGGAGTGCCCACCACGCCGCTGTGGCAGGCGTGACAGGTGACTCCCATGCGTCCGCTCCAGCTCCCGTCCGGGTTGCGCAGCTGCGTGAGCATCTGCGGCAGCTGGCCGCTTCCTCCGTTGGTGCGATTGGGCAGCTGCAAGGGCAGCGGATAGGGATTGCGCTCGGTGCTCAGCCCCGACCCGTAGCGCTGGGCCACCAGGGCATCGAAGTTGTCGGGACGAAATGGAAAGCCCCAGACACGCCACAGCTCGTTGTACTGCGCCGCGGAGAAGGTGGCGATGCCGAAGCCCGCCTCGGGGCGAGTGGCGTCGGTGCCGGTGAACAGCGCACCCACGCCTGGATGGCCGTTCGTCAGCAGCCCCTCCCCGCGACTGAAGCGTCCACGCAGCTCGCCGCAAGTCCTGGCCGCGCCCTCCTCCTGCACCGCCTCTGGATTGACATGACAGTTCTTCCAGAAGGCATTGAAGTGCACCGCCCGGCCGTTGCTGACGCCGGGCTGCACCAGGGTTCGTGGGTCCACCGGAAGGACGGCACCGTCCGGCTTGCCATAACAGAAGTCCCACTGCGCCGAGCCGCCTCGGCTGCTGCCCAGCAAATCACTGGCGACGGAGACACCGGGCATCGCCAGTGTCCCCATGGCCAGCAACACTCGAATGAATGGAACAGCGGTACTGCGCGCTGCGAACGCCTTCCTGACTGCGCTCATGGGTCCCTCCTCCTTCGCTGCGTGTTCCCACTTCCCGGTCGGCGGGGGCGGACGTCCGCGGGGAGGAGAATCGTCGAGCGCAGCTCGGAGTTCGTCCGCCAGGCCATGGTCAACGTGCAGCCGTTGCGCGCCTCCGGAGGGTGGAGTTCGACAGTGGCGGCCTGCGCGGCAACCGACGACCGGCTGCGTTGACAGGCCATGAGAGCGATTCGTGAGAGGGATGATGGGCCGCTATTGGCACAACGTCAATAGTGGCCCCCTGGACTTGTCCGGAACCCGGTCGCCACGGCCTGCGGAGGTGTCCCCTCCCCAGACAACCTGCACACCAGTGAACAGAGCCGGGAGCGAATCACTCCGCGAGGACCTTCGCTTCCGGCCACCGCTGGCCTGAGCTGTAATTGGCCGGAATCCACCGGTAGCTCCTCCCCTCCGCGCCCAGGCGGCCCAGTCCAGGGAAGGGCATGTGCGAAAGGCCGAGCAGGTCGCCGCGCTGCGCCGCCTCAGCGAATGTGCGCGCTCGCTGGGCCGCGGCCGCACGGTCATCCACGTCGTAAGCGACCGTCACCGACGGCTCGCGCAGTTGCACCGAACCGAAGTGCATCAGGTCGCCAAACAGGACCAGCCGCTGCCTCCGGCTCTCGATGATGTAGCTGCTGTGCCCCGGCGTGTGTCCCGCGGTGGGCATGCCCCGGATGCCCGGGACGATGGAGTCCCCGCCTCCGAACGTCTTCAGCTTCCCCGCGACCCGGTAGGGCTCCACCATCGCCCGCGCCTCCTCGAAGTACTTCGGGTCCACCTGTCCCCGCGCCTTCTCACGCCCCAGCCAGAAGTCCGCTTCGCGCGCGTGGACCTGGAGGATGGCGTTGGGGAACGCCCGGCGCGTGCCAGACATGAGGCCGCCGGAGTGGTCGGAATGGATGTGCGTGAGCAGCACCACGTCAATCTGCTCGGGCTGGTAGCCCGCGGCCTGGAGGCTCTGCTGGAGTTGGCCTCCCACGCCGGGGCCGAAGAAGCCACCCACGCCCGTATCCACGAGCACCAGCGCCGTGCCGGTGTTGATGAGGAACGCGTTGATGGACAGCTCGACGGGGTCCTCGAGGTGGTCGCGCGCGAGCAGGTCCTTCACCCGCTCCGGCGTCGTGTGCGTCGCCACGTCGCGCACCGTCTGGGGGACGGTTCCGTCGGACAGCGCGGTGACCTCGAAGTCTCCGAGCATCATCCGGTAGAAGCCAGGTGCCTGCGTTCGCACCTGGGGCGCGGCCGCGTGGGCAGCGGCCGGAAGCAGTGAAGCCGTGGCCATCACCAGCAAGGCCAGGGCGCGTGAGACAGCGAGAAAGACACCGCGAGGAAGAGGTCTTGTCATGGGTGACGAAGTAGCGCCCGACCTCGCCTCGGATAAACGGGCGCGCGTCACACACACTGTTTCACCCCAGAAACAATCAGGAGCCCGCGGCCCTCGGGCTGAACGCGATATGCCGTCAGCGGAGGTGGAAGATGGACAGGTTCACGGCGATGGAGGCGTTCGTCCGCGTGGTGGAGAGCGGCACCTTCACCAAGGCGGCGGACGCGCTGGGCCGCCCGAAGACAGCGGTGACCCGGCTCATCCAACAACTGGAGGCGCAGTTGCGCGTGAAGCTGCTGCACCGCACCACGCGCCGCGTGACTGTCACGCCGGAGGGCATGACCTACTACCACCAGGCCTTGCGCCTGCTCGGGGAGGTGCGGGAGCTCGAAGCCACGCTATCCCAGTCACGGCGCGGCCCCCGGGGACGCCTACGCGTGGAGTCGAGCGGAACCATTTCCCGGCTGCTGCTCGTCCCCGCGCTGCCGTCGTTCTACGCGCGCTACCCGCAGATGCACATCGAACTGGGGGTGAGCGACCGCGTCGTGGACCTGCTCGCGGACAATGTCGACTGCGCCATTCGCGGAGGGGGCGTGAAGGATGAGTCCCTGGTGGCGCGACACCTGGGAGACCTCTGCTATTGGCTGTGCGCGTCCCCCAGATATGTGGAGCGTCACGGTGCGCCAGGCCACCCGCGAGAGCTGGCGGGCCCGACGCACGCGGTGGTCAGCTACTTCTCGTCGCTGAGTGGCAAGGAGCTCCCCTTCGTCTTCCTCCGCGACGGGGAGCGGCTGGAGGTCCAGGGCCGCAGCCTGCTCACACTCAACGAAACCAACGCGTACCTGGCCGCCGGACTGGCCGGCCTCGGCATCATGTTCGCGCCCCGCTTCGTGGTGGAGCCGTACGTCGCCACCGGGGAGCTGGTGCAGGTGCTGGAGGATTGGCGGCCCGAAGCCCGGCCCCTGTTCCTGGTCTACCCACCCGCACGCCCGCGGGGCGCCGGCCCGCGGGTCTTCATCGAATGGACGATGGAGCTGTTCGCGAGCCGGCCGGACCTGTGGCGCCATGAAGGGTAGCCGTCCGCGAGCGCGTCGCTACTCGAAGACGGAGAGCTGTCCCAGCGAGCGAAGCTCTCCCGTCGTATCCCTCGGGGTGGCTCGCACGCGGACGTGCGACACGGACGTCGTGCCCGTGAGGTCCACTTCCATGAAGAGCCGCACGCCAGCGCCGCCGAGCAGGTTGGCCAGGGGCAGCCACTGGGTGCCGTCGGCGCTGCCCTCCAGCAACAGCTCGGTCATGGTGCCGGACACCTCGAAGTTGCGCAGCACGGCCTTGCGCGGAACCACGGGCCGCGAGAGCTGCACGGCGACCTCCCGGACTCCCTGCTGGAAGAGCACGAGCCCGCTGAGGTCGCCGTTGGTGATGCGGCAGGGCGTCTCCGCGTTCAGGTAGGTACACGCCGCGCCACGGCTCACCGGGACGAGCGCGCGGCGAGGCAGCGCCACGAAGTTGCTGGAGTAGGAGAGGCCGACCGTCACGCCCCCCGCATTCGCCTCGCGCTCGACGCTGATGGAGGCCTTGAGTCCTTGGACGTCCTCGAGGACGGAGTCGCTCAGGTGGACCGGCGAGGTGACCTTGGGGACCTGCCAGGCCGCCCTGAGGGAGGTGGTGTGAACGGAGAGCACGTGGTCGTCGTCCCCTGCGCCGTGGGTGGCGGACAGGGGCCGGAAGCCCACACCCACGCCCTGCGCTTCCCCGGTGGCCGTCAGCGTGCCGGTCCACTCCTGGAGGGTGGGCAGCGCCACCCCTGACTGCTGGATGAGGAAGAAGGCCGAGAGGCTCCTTCCCTGGGACTGCTCGGGCGAGCGGGCGACGAAGCAGCGCGCGATGCTCCCGTTGCGGGTGTCCGCGCCCAGCAGGTCGAGTTCGAAGGTGCCATCAGCCCGGGTCTTCACCGACTTCCAGCTCGACGTGAAGCCCGCGAACGCGCACGAGGAGTTCTCGCTGCGGTAGAGCTTCAACAGCGCTTCCGGGAGCGGTGCGCCGGCCTCGTCGATGAATCGCCCACTCAGGGCGATCTCCTGGTCCGCATCCACCTTGCTCTCGGTACAGCCTCCCAGCATCACCAGCACACCCAGGGACAACGTGCGCGTCCATCGCATGAGAACCTCCTTCACTTGTGAGCCGCGCTGTCAGTGCAAGACTGGTGCACGGCCCGGCTCCCTCTGAGGACGCGAGCCCGGGCCTGTCCTTTCCGGACAAGGCCGTCGTGGCGCGACCCTTACGCGGGTGCCACCGCCACTTCGCAGTGCCCTCGAACCCGCCACGGCGACGGGCGTCAGGGTGGCTCGGGAACTCCAGCCGCTTCGAGGGGCCCGACAAGAAAAGCAGGGGTGTGTCGATCTCCCAGTGGGTCATTCGTCGCCAGGGTGAAGCAGCGAACCGAACCCAATAGGGAGGGCACCACCCGATGGCTACCGCGAAGAAGTCCGCGCCCCGAAAGGCGGCGATGAAGAACTCCACCTCGAAGACCGCCACGTCGAAGAAGAACGAAGCGCCCAAGAAGGTCGCGCCCCCGAAGAAGGCCCCCACGGCGCGGAAGTCCTCGTCGAAGGACAGGTCCGAGCGCCCCGTACCGAAGCTCGCGCCGGCGCAGGTCACCCCCCAGACGTCATCGGCGCAGGGGTCGGCGGTGGACGCCTTTGTCGCCAGGATGGAGGGCTGGCAGCAGGACCTCGTGCGCCCGCTCGCGGCGCTCATCGCGAAGGAGGCGCCCGGCGCATCGGCCTACATCAAGTGGGGACACCCCGTGTGGGACCATGCGGGCCCCTTCGCGCTGGTGAAGGCGGCCAAGGCGCATGTCACCCTCGGGTTCTGGCGTGGCGGGCAGATGCGCGATGCGGACGGCATCCTGGAGGGTGACAGCGACGGGATGCGGTACGTGAGAATCCAGTCGGGCCAGCGGCTCCCGGCTTCGCTCGCGGCGCTGGTGCACGAGGCCGTGGCGCTCAACCAGAAGCACGGCGACCCGCTGAAGCGCTGAGCGCTGGAATGACGGTCCATCCAGTCGCCTCGACAGCTCCCTCCTGGGCACCTTCAAGAGGCGCTGGCCAGGAGGGAGGAATCGAGGCGGGGGTCCCGCGCTCGCTCCGCGCTACTTCTTCGCGGCCTTCCCCTTCATCACCTTCTTGCCCAGGACGACGAGCAGGACCAGCACGGCTCCGGCGCCCAGACCCACCGCGGCATTGAGCAGCATGGGGGCGAGCCCCCCCAGGAGGCGGCCCACACCCGGCACGGTGGTGACCCAATCGGTGAAGGACGTCTCCGCGTGGTGCAGGAGGGAGACGCCGTGCACGAGGATGCCGCCGCCCACCAGGAACATGGCCGCCGTCCCCGCCACGGAGAGGAACTTCATCAACCACGGCGCGGCGCGGAGGATGCCCGCGCCCAGGCTGCGCTGGAAGGCCCCGGACTGGCGGCTGAGATACAGCCCCGCGTCGTCCAGCTTCACGATGCCCGCCACGAGCCCGTACACGCCCACGGTCATGATGAGGGCGATGCCCACCAGGACCGAGACGCGGGTGGCGAAGCTCACCGTCGCCACGGTGCCCAGCGTGATGGCGATGATTTCCGCGGAGAGGATGAAGTCGGTGCGCACCGCGCCCTTGATCTTGTCCTTCTCCAGCGCTACCAGGTCCACGCTCGGGTTCACCAGTGCCTCGCGCAGCTCGGCGCGGTGCGCGGTGTCCTCCTCCTCGCTGTGGAGGAACTTGTGCGCGAGCTTCTCGAAGCCCTCGAAGCAGAGGAAGGCGCCGCCCACCATCAGCAGGGGCGTCACCAGCCAGGGCGCCAGCGCGCTGATGGCCAGCGCCGCGGGGACCAGGATGGCCTTGTTGACCAGCGAGCCCTTCGCCACCGCCCACACCACCGGCAGCTCGCGGTCCGCGTTCACGCCCGTCACCTGCTGAGCGTTGAGCGCCAGGTCGTCTCCGAGCACACCCGCCGTCTTCTTCGCCGCCACCTTCGTCAGGATGGAGACGTCATCCAGGATGGTCGCGATATCGTCGATGAGCGCAATCAGACTGCTGCCTGCCATGGAGTTCTTTCGGGCTGGAGGGTGAAAAGTCGCTGTGCGGTCAGCGCGGATTAGCACAGGGCGGCGCTCGGGGCACGGCCTCGGACGGTCGCCTGCCCCCTGGCGCCCTCCGGAGGTCGGGGCACCGGCTCACGGCGCTTCGGCTTGACTATTATTATTCGCGAGTAATAACAGCGTCCATGAACGCGGATGAAGGGCTCGTGGCCCTTGGCTTCACCGAGGTCGAGGCGCGGGTGTATTGCGAGCTGCTCAAGGGAGCGCCCGCCACCGGGTACCGGCTCGCGCAGGCGCTGGGGAAGGCGCCTCCGAGCATCTACCAGGCGCTCGCCTCGCTCGAACACAAGGGGGCCGTGCTCGTCGAAGAAGGCGAGCCCCGCTCCTTCCGGCCCGTGCCTCCGGACGAGGTGCTCGCGGCGCTCCAGCGGGGCTTCGAGACGCGCAGCCGCGAGGCCGCGAACGCGCTGCGCAAGCTCCACGCCCCGGTGCAGGACGACCGCATCTACCACCTCAAGAGCACCGCGCAGGTGATGGAGCGCGCACGGACGATGATTGCCGGCGCCACCGAGCGGCTGCTCTTCGACCTCTTCCCTCCCCCCTTCGCGTCCCTCACCCAGGCGCTCACCGAAGCGAGCTCCCGGCGCGTGGCCATCGCGGGGCTCGTCTACGACGAGACTCCCAAGGTGCCCTTCGACTGCGTGCGCTCGTCCGAGGCGGACTTCGTGCGGGAGCGCTGGCCGGGCGCGCAGCTCACGCTCGTGGTCGATGCCCGCGAGTTCCTGGTGGCGCTGCTCACTCCGGATGGCACCGGCGTCAAGCAGGCCATCTGGAGCGACAGCGGCTATCTCTCCTGCCTGCAGCACAGCGGGCTGTCCGCGGAGGTCCGGCTGAACGCGCCCCAGTCCGCGCGCGCACGACTGGCGCGGTCCTTCTCCCTCATTGCCTCGAGCCCGCCTGGCCTGCGCCAGCTCGTGGGCCAGGCCTCTTCCACTTCCAAGCGCGGAGACACTCCATGAGATTCCTCCTCCCGGGCCTGATGGCCCTGACCCTCGTGCTCACTCCCGCCGCATCCAGGGCGGACGCGCTGCGGTCGCTCGTCGACAAGCACCTCGCATGGCGTGGCGGGGACGCCTTCACGCGACTGGAGAGCATCCACGCCCAGGGGAAGACGGCGACGGGCGGGCTCCAGGGCCCGATGGAGTCCTGGCGCCATCGGGACGGACGCGTCCGCATGAACGCGGATTATGGCGTGGTGCGCGAAGCGATGGCCGTCACCCCCAAGGGCGGCTGGAAGGTGAACACCAGCGGCCAGGTCGAAGACGCGTCACCCACCGACGCGCGCGATGCGCTGCACCGGGTGGCGCTCGACTTCGGAACGGCGCTGCGGGGCGGTGCCGGAGCGAAAATCGCCCTGCAACCCGACGCGCAGCGCGACGGCCGCACCTGGAAGGTGGTGCGCGTCACGTTCGGCGACGAAGACCTCTATGACCTGTTCCTCGATGACGCCGACGGGGCCCTCCACGGCGTGCTCATCCGCGAGGACAACGTCACCCGCTTCGTGCGGCTGGGAGACTGGCGTCAGGTGCAGGGCGTGCGCATGCCCTTCCTGGAGGAGGAGCTCACCGACAACCCGGACTCCGACTCGCGGACGGTGGTGGAGACGCTGGAGCTGAACGTGCCCATTCCGCCCGCCGTCCTCGAACGGCCCGAGGACGTGCGCAAGGCGACCTTCGCGAACGGCCGACACAGCACGGGCTTCATCCCCTTCGAGTTCTTCAACGAGAACCGCGTCTACATTCCGGCCCAGGTAAACGGCCGTGCGACGCAGGTGCTGCTGGACAGCGGCGCGGAGATGACGGTGGTCGACACGGCGTATGCCCGCGAACTGGGGCTGAAGACGCAGGGGCAGCTCGCGGCGGTCGGCAGCGGCGGACAGGCGCAGGCCCAGTTCGCCGGCGGCGTGGACATCACCGTGGGCAACCTGCGACTGACGGGGCTGACCGTCGCCGTCATCGACCTGGCGGAGGTCGCGCGGCATCTCGGTCACTCGCTTCCCGTCATCCTGGGCAAGGAGGCCTTCAACCAGCTCGTCGTGGACGTGGACTTCCCCAACCGGCGCGTCGCCTTCCACGAGCCGCGAAGCTTCAAGGCTCCGCCGCGAGCGGTGCGCATCCCCCTGGTCGAGTCCGCGGGCGGCCAGCGCGCGGTCCAGCTCTCCATCGAGGACCGGCCCGCCATCGAGGTGCTGTTCGACGTGGGCAATGGAGGGGCGCTCTCGCTCTTCCCCGCCTACTGGCAGCAGGCGGGGCTGCTCACGGGACGGCGCAGCTCCAAGACGCTGTCCGGCGCGGTGGGCGGCATGCGGGAGCGAGACGTGGCGACGCTGAAGCACATCCAGTTCGCGGGCGTCACCCTGAAGAACGTGCCCACGGTGTTCGACGACGCGGGCAAGAGCATGTCCGCCTCGGACCGGGTCATGGGCAACGTGGGGCTCGACGTCCTCGGACGCTTCCGGATGATTACGGACTATTCGACCGACACGCTGATGCTGGTCCCCGACGCCCGCGCGCTGCGGCAGCCGTTCCGCAAGGACCGGTCCGGACTGATTGCCCTCCCCTCGGAGGGTCGGCTCGTGGTGAAGCTGGTCGCCCCCGGGAGCCCCGCCGCGGCCGCGGGCTGGAAGCCCGGCGAGGAGATTGTCGCCATCGATGGACAGGCCATCGGGCCCGACTACTCCAGCACGCAGCTGTCGCGCTGGCGGTATCGCGCCGCGGGCCAGACGGTGGTGCTCACGATGAAGGACGGCGGCAAGCGCAAGCTCACCCTGAGCGACTATTTCTAGAAGGCGGACGCGCCCGCGGTGGCGACGGCATGGTCCTGGTCGCCGGAGCCACCGCTGACGCCGACGGCGCCCACGACCTTGCCGTTCTTCTTCAGCGGGACACCGCCCGCGAAGATCATCACCTTGCCGTCGTTGGACGCGTGGATGCCATAGAACGGCCCCCCGGGCTGGGAGTGCTTCGCCAGCTCCTGCGTGGTGATGTCGAAGGCCCGCGAGGTGAAGGCCTTCTTGATGGAGATGTCCACGCTGCCCAGCCACGCCCCATCCATGCGCACATGCGCGACCAGATTGCCGCCTTCGTCGGCGACGGCGATGTTCATGGGTTGACCCAGCTCCTGGGCCTTCTTCTCGGCTGCGGCGATGATGCGACGAGCGTCTTCCAGACGGACCATGGGGAACTCCTGTGCCCCCGTCTCCAATGGAAGACAAGGCCGCGCTCGCGCGCGCTCGTGGGAGTGTTCTGGACGCAATGAGGGTGGACGGAAGTTGTTCCGCCAGGCGACGAAAGTGGGAGTCCGCGAATCCCCCGGGTATGCTGCGGGCGTGGCAAAGCCTGGAGAGCAACGGGACATGTGTGGGACGAGCCTCCCGGACCGCCGGCGCCCGCGTTCAAAGGCAGGTCCGGTGCCATGACGCTCGCGACTGAGTTGGGGATGCTCGGCCGGTACCGGCTGCGCTCGCGGCTGGCGAGTGGAGGGATGGCGGAGCTGTTCCTCGCGGTGCTCCCCGGGGCCGAGGGCTTCGAGAAGCCCGTGGTCATCAAGCGCATGTTGCCGAGGCTCGCCGCGCAGGAGACCTACCGGCAGATGTTCGCTCAGGAGGCCCGGCTCATGGCCACCTTCGGGCACGCCCATGTCGTCTCCGCGCTGGACTTCGGCGTGGAGCAGGACAGCCCATACCTGGTGCTGGAGTACGTGGATGGCGTGGACCTGGGGCGCGTCCTGGGCGCGAGGCGCACGTTGCCGCCGCCGCTGGTGCGCTATGTGGGACTGAGCCTGCTGCATGCGTTGGAGCACGTGCATGGCTTGCGAGACGCGCGGGGCGAGCTGCTCGGCATCGTCCATCGGGACATCAGCCCGGCCAACGTGCTGCTCGGCCGCACCGGGGATGTGAAGCTGACGGACTTCGGTATCGCCAAGGGGCTGCGGACGCCCTCGCACACCGCGCCGGGCAGCACGCGAGGCAGGCTCCGCTACATGTCCCCCGAGCAGGTCCAGGGAGGTCCGCTGGATGGCCGCGCGGACCTCTTCTCGCTCGCGGTGCTCCTCTACGAGGCGGTGGTGGGACAGGGTCCGTTCTCCGCCACCAATGACGCGCAGCTGCTGCTCGCCGTGCGTGACGCGCGGCTGGCGCCCACCGACGACCTGCGGCGCACGGCCGGCCCCGCCCTGGCGGACGTGCTGCTTCGAGCCCTGCGACGTCACCCCTCGGAGCGCTATGCCACCGCGGGAGAGATGGCGCGGGCGCTGGCGGCCGTGGACGGCACGGGGGAGAGCGAGCAGCCCTGGCGCGTGGCGGAGGTGGTGGCGGAGACGCTCACCTCGGAGGGCACGGCGCCCGCCGCCTCTCGGGGGGCCGGAAACCGCGGTCCGTTCTCGGCGGCCCTGCTCGAGCTGCGCGAGGACGATTCATGAAGCGACGGGTCCATCGGGCGTCGGACAGGCTCCGCGCCATGACGAGGGGATGAGCGCGAGCATGTCAGAGCATACCGAGGTCATCTCCCCCCAGGACACGCCAGGTGGGCTGTCTGTCCGCCGAGTGCGACTCCAGGTCTCCACGGGCCCGGACACGAACATCGAGGTGTCCTCGTCCTCGGAGAGGCTCACCATCGGCAGCGCGCCCGGAAACGATTTGGTGCTGAGCGACCCCACCGTGTCCCGCTTCCACGCCGAGCTCGAGCGGAAGCCTGGCGGCTACCGGTTGCGAGACCTGGAGAGCACCAACGGCACGCGGGTGGACCACGTCCGGGTGACGGACGCCTTCGTGGTGGATGGCTCCACGCTGGCCTTCGGCAACACCACGGTGCGCTTCACGTGGGTGGCCGAGCAGGACGTGGTGCCGCTCCACTCCGAGCCACACTTTGGCAAGCTGGTCGGCGAGGGCGCGGTGATGCGGGCCTTGTTCGCGCGGCTCGCGCGGCTGGCCGTCACGGATGCCACCGTGCTCATCGAAGGAGAGAGCGGCACGGGAAAGGAGCTCGTGGCGGAGGCGCTCCATCAACGGAGCCCCCGCGCCTCCGGCCCCTTCGTGGTGGTGGACTGCGGATCCATTCCCCCGGAGTTGGTGGAGAGCGAGCTGTTCGGCCATGAGAAGGGCTCCTTCACCGGCGCCACCCATGAGCGGCGCGGGGCCTTCGAGGCCGCCCATGGAGGGACGCTCTTCCTCGACGAGATTGGCGAGCTTCCGCTGGCGGTGCAGCCCAGGCTGCTGCGCGCCCTGGAGCGCCGGCAGGTCAAGCGCGTGGGCGCGGATGCCTTCCGGCCCGTGGACGTGCGCTTCGTGGCCGCCACCCATCGGGACCTGCGCGCGGGCGTCAACCGGGGGGAGTTTCGGGAGGACCTCTACTTCCGCCTCGCGGTGGGCATGGTGAGCGTGCCCCCGCTGCGGGCCCACCTGGAGGACCTCTCGCTGCTGCTCCGACATCTGTGGGAGGAAACCTTCCGCTCGCTCGGGCTGCCGCCGCGACCGTACACGCCCCCGGGCGCGGAGACGCTTCGCCAGCTCATGTCGCTTCCCTGGCGAGGCAATGTGCGCGAGCTGCGCAACTTCGTGGAGCGCAGCGTGGCCATGTCCGGAGCGCTGGACGCGGCGTTCGTCCAGGGCACTCCCACGCCGGGCTCCGTGCCGAGCCTTCCCTCGGTGCGCGTGGATCTTTCGTACAAGGATGCAAAGGAAGCCTGGCTGGACCACTTCGAGGAGACGTACCTGCGCCAGCGTTTGAACTCCGCGGGCGGCAATGTGAGTCAGATGGCGCGCGAAGCCGAGGTGGACCGGGCCCACGTCATCAAACTCTTGCGCAAACACGCGGTGCGCTGAGGCACATGCCAGGAATGTCCGCGTGCTAACCTCTCGCCCCACGATGCCGCGGTGCTCGAGGTGCCAGAGCGAGTATGCAGAGGGAGTTGTCTACTGCGCCCAGGATGGCGAGGCATTGCTGCCCATGGTGCTCGAGGGGCGCTACCGGCTCCTGTCTCTCCTGGGCGAAGGGGCCATGGGAGTGGTCTACCTGGCCGAGCACATGGGGCTGGGCAAGCGCGTGGCGGTGAAGGTGCTGCGGGGTGAGCTGTCGCGCGATGCGACCTTCTGTCGTCGCTTCGAGCTGGAAGCCATTGCCGCCAGCCAGATTGGCCACGAGAACATCGTCGACGTGACGGACCTGGGGCGCACCGCCCAGGGCGAGCTGTTCTACGTGATGGAGTTGTTGGACGGCCAGAGCCTGGGCACGCTGCTGCGGCGTGAGCGCGTCCTGCCGTTGGCGAGGGCCGTTCCCATTCTCGTGCAGGTGTGCCGGGCGTTGGAGGCGGCGCATGCGCGCGGAATCATCCATCGCGATATGAAGTCGCAGAACGTGATGCTGGTGTCGCGCGGGGGGAGGCCGGACTTCGTCAAGGTGGTGGACTTCGGCATCTCCAAGATGAACCACCTGGAGGGCGAGAAGCTCACGCAGACGGGCGCCATCCTCGGCACCGCGGACTACATGGCCCCCGAGCAGGTGTCGGGCGGCGCGGTGGACGTGAACGCGGACGTCTACGCGGTGGGCGCGCTCACCTACAAGCTGCTCACCGGCACGCCGCCCTTCCATGGGGAGAACTCCTTCGCCACCATGCTCCAGCACCTGGAAGCGACGGTGGAGCCCCCCGGCCAGCGGCGCCCGGAGCTGGGCCTGCCCGCCGAACTGGATGCGCTGGTGGTGCGGGCGCTCGCCAAGGAGCCGCATGCGCGTCCCTCCATGGCGCGATTCCGCGAGGAGTTGGAGGCGCTCGCCTCGGGGCACCTGCCGGGCGGGTTGGTGACGGCACGGACCACGACCCCCTTCCCCACTCCCATCGCCAGGTCGGCACCGGTCTCCGTGAGCCCGGCGGTGACGCCCCCTCGCGCCTCGCCCTCGAAGCGAGGCGTACGGTGGGGGGTGGCGGGTGGCGTGCTGACCTTGCTCATCGTCCTGGCCGGACTGCTCTCTCAACGCGAGCCTCCGGCGACAGCCCAGGTGGCCGCGTCCCCTGCCCCCGTGCGGGCTCCGACTCCAGCGCCCCGGCTTCGCGTGTCCATCGTCTCCGAGCCCTCGGGCGCCACGGTGAGCGCGAAGGGGCAGGTCCTCGGGACGACGCCGCTGGAGCTGGACCGTTCGGATGACGGAGGACCGTGGGTTCTCTCGCTCGCGGGGCATGCTCCGGCCTCCGTGGAATTTCTGCCGCCGAGCGGGCGGGTGGAAGTGACGTTGACGAAGCTGCCCGCGCCGCGTGCCCCGAAACCGCCCGCCTCCGAGTTGAAGAAGGTGCGGGAGCTCAAGCCCAACCCCTTTTGAGACGATGATGATCCGCCCCCCTCGAGCCACGTCTCCCCTTCTCCTCGCGCTGGTGCTGACCCTGACGGGCACGACGGCGGTCGCAGCCAATGCCGCCGCTCGGACCGAGGCGCGGCGCGCCTTCGAGCGAGGAACCCGCCTCTACGACGAGGCCCGCTACGCAGAGGCAGCGACTGCCTTCGAGCAGGCGTATCGCCGGGTGCCCAACGGCGTGGTCCTCTACAACCTGGGCCAGTGTTACGAGAAGCTCGGTGAGCTGGACAAGGCGCTGACCTCCTATCGTGAGTACCTGCGGCTGGTGCCCAAGGCGAAGGACCGCGAGGGAGTCCAGAACCGCATCACCAACCTGGAGACGCGGCTCGAGGCTGCGCGTCGGCCTCGGGTGACGGTGGACAGCGAGCCCTCGGGAGCCCAGGTGCTCCTGGATGGTCAGGCCCGCGGGCAGACCCCTTGGAGCGAGCCGGTGGAGGTGGGCGCGCATGAGATGGAGCTGACCCTGCCGGACCACCTGTCCCTGAAGCGGGGCCTGGAAGTGCGCGCGGGCGAGCCCATCCAGCTTCGACTGGTGCTCGCGCCGACGCCAGTGATGACCGCCGCCCCCGTGCCCGACATCGTGCCCGTGGTCACGGAGGAAGCCCCTTCGCGAGGGCGGACCTGGACCTGGGTGGCCGCGGGG
>NZ_JABUMQ010000090.1:0-33430 GCF_013336645.1 Myxococcus sp. CA039A
GGACCGGCTGCTGATGCGAATGGGCAGTCCCGAACCCGTGGGCCGAGGCCCGACGAACTTGTCGGCCTGGGGACCGTCCCGTCGGGTGCCCGGCTTGGGAGCCGCCGGCCACTGCTTCAGCAGCGAGGGCTCGCGGAGCAGGCGTCCGAGCAGCTTCAACTGCGGAAAGAGCGCCTTGAAGCTCGCCGTGCGAGCCGAGGCCGCGGACAGGGGAGAGGCTGGACGCGGACCGGTTCTGGCGGCGGACTTCGGCGAAGACTCGATGCGCATGACGCACCCCCGTGCGCGGTACCGACGTGAAAAGGCCCGCACTTGGAGTATCGGCGGATGTGGCGCGAAGGTGCTTCGCTCCGACGTGATGGGGACGTCCCTGATGAACAGGAGACATGACGCGGAGCGTCCTGTCCTGGGGATTCAGGGGGCTGGGGTGGAGCGCCCGCTCATCCACGTCTTGACGCGCTGGGCCTCGGTGGACCAGCCAGCGGGCTCCGCGCCGTAGAAGCCCAGGGCCTGCTGGGCGAGGGCGCGTGCGCGGGATGCCTCGTGGGTGGGCAGGGCGCGGGCCAGGGCGAATCGGGTGGCGGCGAGTCCGTCTCCCGGGCCAGGGGTGGCTGTGCGCAGGGCCAGCGCGCGCTCCAGGGTGGCGCGAGCCTCGCGCGGCTTGCCCAGGGCGAGCTGGGCGAGGCCGAGCGTGGTGAGCGGCGCGGCCTGGTCGGGATGGCCCTTCTGGAAGGCCTCGTAGGCCTGGGTGCTGCGCTGGGCCAGGTCCACGGCGTCGCGGGTGCGGCCCTCGCTCAGGGCAAGCTCCGCCAGCAGGGCCTGGTCCGAGGCGGTCTCCGGATGCGAGGGGCCATGGGTCTCCAGGTCCAGCGCGAGGGCCCGCTCACGCAGCTTTCGCGCTTCGGCGTAGCGACGGAGCGATTCCAATGCGGTGGCGAGATTGTTGAGGGGATAGCTGAGCGTGGCGCTGTTCGCGCCCATCGCCCGCTCCTCCAGGGCAACGGCCTGCTCGAGGAAGGGAATGGCCTCCTCGAAGCGGCGGCTGACTGTCAGGTGGTAGCCCACCGCGTTGGCGGCCATCGCCGTCTGGGGATGGTCTGGGCCCATCACTTCCTTCGTCGTCTCCAGCACGCGGCGCAGCAGTCGCGCGGTGTGCTCGGCCTCGGGAGTGCGGGAGAGGGAGGCGGCCTGATTGCGCAGGGACTCGAGCGTGAGCAGGTGCACGGCGCCGTGGGCCTGCTCTCGCAGCATGGCGGAGCGGCCGAAGGCCTCGGCGGCCTGTGCGTACTGGCCTCGGAGGAAGGCGTTGCGCGCGAGGCTCGTCTGGAGCAAGGCCTCCAGGTCCGGGGTGCCACCCGCGCGCTCGATGCAGGACTTCGCCTGCGCGATGCTCCACTCCTCCATTGCGGGCGTCTGGGACAGGGTCGTCACCAGTCGCGCGGCGGCGCGTGCGGCCACTTCATCGTGGCGCGTGGCCTGCGCGGTGAGCAGGGCTTCGCGCAGGGCCTTCTGCGCGCGAGGTTCGTCTCCGAGCACCAGTCCGAGTCGCCCTTCCAACTCCAGGGCCTCCGCGAGCACCGGCCGGTAGTCGAGTGCGCGGGCCTGCTCCAGCGTCGTCTTCAGCTCCTCGTTGGCCTGCTCATATCGGCCGGCGTCGACGAGCGCGGTGGTGCGGTCCAGGCCGGCGCGGATTTTCTCCACGCGCTGGCGCTGCTCGGGAGATTCGGGGAGCCCCAGGCGCAGGGCATCCACGTTCGCGCAGTCGGCGACGGAGGGCAGGCGCTGGGCCGCGTCCAGCGAGGTGGTGAGCGACTCCGCGTCGGTCTGCGCGAGCACGCCGACCACGGCGTCGAGCGTGGAGCGACGGCGCTCCAGGCAGGCCATGCGCAGCGACAGCACGGCGTCCGACTGGTGGCCGTGCACGCGTGTCGCCTCGCAGGCCTCCTGATGCATGCCGGCCCACTCCTGGGCGAAGGCGTCCAGGCTCTGCGCCACACGGGAGAAGAACTCGGGGGCCTGGGGTTTGTTCGTGGCGGCGAAGGCTCGGCTCACGGTGTCCTTGCGTGAGGTGTCCCAGATGCCGGCCAGTCGAGCCTCGGCGCCCAGACATGGGGCGTGGCGACGGTTGCCCATCCACCAGGTGACGCCCATGAAGCCGTAGATGAGGAGGAAGCCAGCGGCCAGGATGCTCCGGCGTCGCCACGCCACGGAGGGGTCCTTGCCGAGCTCGGTCAGCAGGGCCTCCATGGACGGGTAGCGCTCGTCGGGTGTGGGCGCAAGGCCTCGGGTGATGGCGCGGAACAGCCAGGCGGGGACGTGACAGCCGCGAGGGGGTTGGCGCACGCGGTTGGCGAGGGACTCCTGGAGGTAGGCGGTGGCCTGTTTCCCTTCGAAGGGGAGCTGGCCGTAGAGGGCCTCGTAGAGCGAGGCGCAGAAGCTGAACTGGTCCCCGCGTGCGTCGGTGCGGCCGTCCTCGTGTTGCTCGGGCGGCATGTACGCGGGGGTGCCCATGACGAGGCCCGCTTCGGTGAGCGGAGACTCGAGCAGGTCGTCGTCGCGCAGCGCGAGTCGTGAGGGCTTGGTGGCACGCCCTTCCTCCATGGCGTCCAGGTCGGCGGTGTTGCGAGCCAGACCGAAGTCCGTCACCTGGGCGCGGCCGTCCCGGTTGACGAGCACGTTGGCGGGCTTGAAGTCGCGGTGGACGAGTCCGGCCGCGTGAGCGGCGGCGAGTCCGCGTCCCGCCTGGCGGAAGAGGTCGAGCACGTCGCGCCACGAGCGATGTTCGGCGCGCAGCCAGTGGCGCAGGGACAGGCCCTCGACCAGCTCCATGGTGATGAAGACGCGACCGGCGAAGGTGCCCGCGTCGTAGACGGAGACGACGTTGGGGTGGGACAGGCGGGCCATGGCCTGGGCTTCGCGCAGCAGGCGAGAGGCGCCGTCGGTGCGGACCACGGTGTTGGCGTCCGGGTGGAGCAGCTTGATGGCCACTCGGCGATGCAGGTCCGGGTCATAGGCGCTGTAGACGACGCCCATGCCGCCGGAGCCCAGCTTGTCGAGGATGTGGTAGCGGCCCACCGAGGCGCGCGATGACGTCTCCGAGGCGTCGCCCTTGCGAGCGGAGTCATTGAAGGGAGGGCTGGACCGCCCTGGTGCGCCTTGCGCGGGCGGAGGGATGCGGACGCTCGAGCCCAGTGGTGGGGCGGGAGGGGGTGCTACCCATGTGCCCGCGCCCGCGGGTGGTTGCGGCGGTGGCGCAATCGAGGTGCCTGGGGCGGCGACAGGAGCGCGCGGGTTCGCCGCGACGGCCGAAGGTGCGGCCTGTGGCGTTGCGTTGCTGGGCGCAGACGAGGATTGCGCGCGCGAACTCGCTCCGATGGAAGACCGGGGAGGAGGAGCGCCTTGTGGGCTCTCGTTCGAGGCCGCCGATGAGGACCTGCCACGAGAGCCCGCCACGACGGATGCAGGAGCAACTGCCTGAGGGCTCGTGCTGGCGGGAGGCTGTGTTGCTGCACCCGATTTTCCCGAGGTGCTGGCGGAGGACTGTGGAGTCGCTGCGCGCCCGCGCGCTCCAGCGGATGTTTGAGGCGGCGTGGAGGTCCTCGCGCCAGCCGAGGCTTGAATCGGTGCCACCGGCGTCCCCGCCTCGGAAGGACGTCGTGGGGGTGGCGCAATCAGTGTCCCCGCATCGGCGGGCAACTGCGGCTCGGATTCGCTCGCAGAGGCCTCATCCGTGAGGAATTGCGGACCCTCGCGGTGATGGAATCCCTCGTCAGTCGAAGCCTGGGATGTGAATCCAAGGCCCGATTCCATCGCGCCGCGCAGGTCGGAGTCCACCAGCGTGCTGGCCCTGTGCGCGGAGGGCGACGGCAAGGCGGGGAGGTGCGGAAGGGAGGCCTCGTGTTCGCCGGCCTCCGCGGAGACTCCGGACGCGGGTGAGGGCAGTGGAGCGGGCCTGTCCCCCGTTGTGCTGTCATTGGCCACGCGAGCGGCACGAGCGGTCCGGATGGGCTCGGTGGGCAGGTCGAGGTCGGAGACCTCTCCGAGCAGCGCCGCGCGAGGGATGGCCAGGTCCGTGGCTTCATCCTGGGGCGGCGTGACTCGATGAGCGGCGGTGCCGGGCGGTGTCACGCGACCCAGGAGCGCCGCGCACTGGCGGCAGCCCTCCGCATGGCGCCGCAATCGCTGTGCGTCCACGGCGGAGAGCATTCCGGTGGCCAGCGCCCGCGCGGTCTTCTCATCGAAGCAGGACACGACCGGGATGTTCCACCACGCGGCAGGTTCCTGAGAAGGGGGCCTCCTCAAGTGGCCCGGTAGGTTTTGACCTGGGCTTGCAACGATTCAGCCCGAACGTGCCGCGGCGCGGCGGAAAGCCTCTCCGCCACGCCTCGAATCCCTTCACCGGGGGATGAGCGAAATGTCATCGAGGTACACCGCCGCCTGGTCCTCTCCAGAGTCGTCCTGGAAATACAGGTCGCGCAGCGTGCCCGACGTCGCCCCCATCGCATCGAGCGACAGCGTCACCTTCCTCCACTCGCCCGCGACCAGCGGCCCGCCCAGGGCGGCATCCAGCCGCGCCGTCCCGAGCACGTCCGTGCCGTCATGCATCAGGACTCTCACCGACTGTCCTCCGGTGGTACCGCCGTGGACCCACAGCTCGATGGACTGGTAACCCGCGATGTCCACGCCCGAGTGATGCAGGAGCACGCCCGCCCAAGTGTCCGGCTCGAAGCGGATGGAGGCCGAGCCCGCGTGGACGATGGCCGTCTCGTCCAGCGAATGCTCCGCCCAGCTCCAATCCGCGAAGCCGCTCTCCAGGGCATCGCCGTAGATGGACAGTCCCGCGGACGGCTCCGGCGTGGTGCGGCCCTCCATCAGCGCCAGGCCTTGCGACAGCGTCACGGTGCGCGCGCCGCGCAGGCGGATGTGCTCCAGGATGGCCGTGAAGCTCGACGTCCGGTACTGCGTGTCGCGCGTGGGAGTGCCGTCGACGAACTCGTGGAAGACGAGGATGAGCCAGCTCTTCTCCGCGAGCGCCTGGTCAATCCAGCCTCGCACCGTGCTCACCGGAATGTTGCGCGCCACGTCGTTGCCCCGCAGCTCGTAGACGATGGTGTCGCGGAAGTTGCGCCCGGCGTTCACCGTGCGGCTGCTGGAGTATTGCTGCCGGATGGCGGCGAGCACGGTGGAGTCATAGCGCCCGTAGGGGATGACGAAGTCGGGCACCGAGGCCAATCCCAGATTGTCCACCAGCCAGTCCCGCGAGTCCCGCAGCTCCGAGAGGAGCTCCGGGGCGGAAAGCGTGGTCAGGTCCGGGTGGGTCAACGTGTGGCTGGCAATGCCGTTGCCTTCGGCGACGAGCGTCTGTGCTTGCGCGGTACTCATGTAGCCACCCCATCCCTGGGCGAGCGCCTGGGTGATGATGGCGTACGTGGCGGGGATGTTCCTCGCGTTGAGCGCGGGCCGGGCCTTGTCGTACTGCGTGGACCAGCCGTCATCCAGCGTGATGGTGACCATGCCCTGCTCAAAGGGCTGGGCCGCGAACGCGGACGTACGGAACGTCACCACCAACAGTACGACAATGAATCGCAACAGCGGGAACTGCTCAATCATGGACATCCCCCCGCGCCTCGTGCGGCGCGGTGCGGGCGATAGCAGAGGTCCGTGATGCCAGGCAACCGAGCAGGCACACACGAGTCGTGTGGCCTGGTGAGCGGCTGTGCCGTGGAGCCAACGGCGGACGCCGCCAGGGATTCGGGCCGGAGGCGGTGGTGTTCGGGATGTGTTCGTAGATACCGCCGCACCCCCGACAGCGTCTTTTGAAAGGACACGTCACATGAAGAAGTTCGCCGCGCTCGTAGGTCTGCTGGGCGTCCTGGGAGTCCTGCCCGCGCATGCCGCCGAGCTCAAGGACGTGTTTGGAAAAGAAGTCCCTATCGGAAAGGGGCGGCCTACCGTGGTGCTGTATGCCAACAAGGGCACCCGGGATGAGCTGCGAGAGCACGCCTACCAGTTCGTCTACGACGTGCGAGCGGTCAAACCCATCGTCGTGGTCCGCGTGGACCTGCGGGACGTCCCCGGCCTCTTCAAGGGCATGGCGAAGGGGGAGATTCGCAAGAGCCACGCGGAGTCGCTCGGCCTCATGCGCGACCTCTTCCAGCGGCACGGCGAGTCGCCGCCCCCCGAACTCGACTCCTCACTCTTCATGGTCGCCGACAGCAAGGGAGAACCGCACCAGTCGGTGGGGCTGAAGAAGGGCTTCAAGACGGTCTACGCGCAGGTGCTGGACCCCGCGGGTCAGGAACTGGCGCGCGGTCCCTTCCCCCAAAGCGCGGGCACGCTTGGCAGGGCCGTGGCCGTCTCGCCCACCTCGCCCGCGCCCGCACGGCTGGCAGGCGTGGTTCGCTGACACGCTGAAGCCCTCGTGGATGCGATACACGACACATTTGGAAACATTCAGGTGTCGACTTCGCCCCGTTTGTTTCATGAAACCTCAAGCTCCGAGAGAAGGTTGGGTTTGACGGAGTCTTTTCGGACTTCATGAGGCTTCCCTGGGAGTAATACCTCCCAGGCACTTCCGCCACTTTCAGTCTTCCTGCTACGCACTTACAGCGCGTGCCTGGAGCATGAAGCGGCGTCCGCCGCGTCGCTCCGCATGCCAAGCAACGGGAGACTTCATGAAGAGGCTGGAGTGGAGCGCGACCGCCACGAGGTGGCTGGTCATGGGTTTGTTTGTCGGTGTGAGCGCGGGATGTTCGGGCGGAGAGCCTGCCCAGGAGCAGCCCACACTGGAGACGGCGTCGAGCCCCCTGAACCCCGGGCCTGACCTGGTGGTGACGGGAGTCCGAGGCCCCGCGAGCGTCTTCGCGGCTGACTCGTTCACCACGACGGTGACGGTCTGCAACCAGGGCACGACGTACGCGAACCGTGGCTCCACGGTGGCGGTGTTGCTGTCCCTGGACAACGTGCTCTCCCCTCTGACGACCACGCCTCCTCCGGCGGACCAGTCCCTGGTGGGGCAGGAGACGCTCCATGAGACGCTGGAAGCGGGCCAGTGCGCGGACGTCCGAGTGACGGGCACGTCCTGGTTGCCTCCGGCGGCGCAGGGCGATGGTGCCTACTTCCTGGGCGCCATCGTCGACACGAATCAGTCCGTGGCGGAGGTCAACGAGAACAACAACGCGAATGCGCAGACGCGCATCGGCGTGGGCAACCGGCCGGACCTCGTCATCACCGAGCTGTCGAGTCCTCCCAGCGTGCCGCAAGGCGGGTATTTCACCGTGGCGGTGACGGTGTGCAACCAGGGCACCGCGAGCGTCCCCTCGGTCCGCACCCAGCTCTTCCTGTCGACCGACAACGTGCTGACGCCGACAGGCCCGGGTGCTCCCTCCATGGACCAGTCGCCGATCGGTGAAGTGCAAACCCAGATGCCGCTGAACGCGGGCGCATGTGTCCGTCGCAGCGTCTCTGTCTGGGCATCGCTGCCTCCCGCGGGACAGGGTGACGGGGCGTACTACCTGGGCGCCATCGTCGATGACCCGGCGTCGGTGCAGGAGCTGCGCGAGGACAACAACGCCTACGCGAAGGAGCGCATCGGCGTGGGCAACAAGCCCGACATCATCATCACCGAGCTGCGCGGGCCCGCCAGCGTGTTGGACAACCAGGGCTTCGACGTCCAGGTGCGGGTCTGCAACCAGGGGACGACCTATGCCCCGGGGCATTCGGCGCGACTCTTCTTGTCGACGGACGACGTGCTGACGCCGACCGGCCCGGGTGCTCCCGCCATGGACCAGTCGCCCGTGGGCTCGGTGCAGCTCCCCCTGTTGAACCCGGGGCAGTGCGTGACGCGCACCGTGGCCGCCCAGGCATGGCTGCCTCCCGCGGGGCAGGGCGCGGGCGCCTACTTCCTGGGGGCCATCGTGGATGACCCGTCCTCCGTGCAGGAGCTTCGCGAGGACAACAACAGCTACGCGAAGGAGCGCATCGGCGTGGGCAGTCGGCCGGACCTCGTGGTCACCGCGATGACGTCGCCGGCGAGCATGAACACGGGGCAGGCCACCGCCGTCAGCGTGACGGTCTGCAACCAGGGCACGACGATGAGCAACTCGTCGTGGACCAACCTGTACCTCTCGCTCGATGCGGTGCTGACGCCCATGAACCCCATGGGCCCTCCCGCGAATGACCAGTCGCCGCTGGGCGGACTCCAGATTCCGTCGCTGAATCCCGGGCAGTGCGTGACGCGCGGCGACAGCTTCTGGCCCTCGCTTCCGCCGATTCCCACGAATGCCACCGCGTTCTACCTGGCCGCCATCGTGGACGAGTCCGGCTTCGTGCAGGAGCTGCGCGAGGACAACAACATCTTCGTGAACGGCCTCGTGGGCCTGGGCAACCGCCCGGACCTCGTCGTCACCGAGCTGAGCGTGCCGCCGACCCTTTCGCCCGGCCAGTCCTTCACCGCCACGGCGACGGTGTGCAACCAGGGCACCCTCTCCAGCAACGCGACGCAGGCGCAGCTCTACCTGTCGATGGACACGTCGCTGACGCCGATGATGGTCGGTCCAGGGGGCTCGCCTCCGACGGACCAGGCTCCGCTGGGAATGGTCAGCGTGCCCCCGCTGAGCGCGGGGCAGTGCGCGACGCGCAGCACGTCTGCCTGGGTGAACTACCCCATGGATGGGCAAGGCGAAGGGGCCTACTACGTGGGGGCCATCGTGGACGAGCAGGGCTCCGTGCTGGAGCTGCGTGAGGACAACAATGCCTTCGTGAAGGGCCTCGTCGGCGTGGGCAACCGAGCGGACCTCGTCATCACCGCGATGACCGGACCCGCGAGCATCACCTCCGGCCAGAACTTCACGGCGACGGTGACGTTCTGCAACCAGGGCCTCCAGTCCAGCCCCTCGACGCAGGCGCAGCTCTACCTGTCGACGGACACGTCGCTGACGCCGCTGTCGTCTGGCCCTGGCGGTCCGCCGTCGGACCAGGTGCCGCTGGGCTCCCTGTCCGTGCCCTCGCTGAACGCAGGGGTGTGCCTGACGCGGAGCGGGTCATTCTATGGAAGCCCGCCGCCGGACGGGGCGGGGGACGGCGCCTACTACCTGGGGGCCATCGTGGATGACCCGAGCTCCGTGCAGGAGTTGCGCGAGGACAACAACGCCTTCGTGAAGGGGCTCATCGGCGTGGGCAACCGGCCGGACCTCGTCGTCACCGGGCTGAACGTGCCGCAGGCCCTCCAGAATGGTCAGTCCTTCACCGCCGCGGTGACGGTGTGCAACCAGGGCACGCAGGCGAGCATGTCGACGCAGGCGCAAATCTACGTGTCGATGGACACCGTATTGACGCCGATGCCGTACGGGCCCGGTGGCTCCCCTGCGACGGACCAGTCGCCGGTGGGAGGTGTCTCCGTGCCGTCGCTGAATCCGGGACAGTGCGCGACGCGCTCGACGACGGGCTGGGCCGGGCTGCCGCCGGACGCGCAGGGCGATGGGGCGTACTACCTGGGAGCCCTCGTCGATGACCCGTCCTCGGTGCAGGAGCTTCGCGAGGACAACAACAGCTTCGTGAAGGGCCCCATCGGCATTGGCAATCGGCCGGACCTGGTCATCACCGCGATGACCGCGCCCACGAGCGCGTCCATCAACCAGCCGTTCACCCTCGGCGTGACGGTATGCAACCGGGGAACGGTGCTCAGCAACTCGACGGCGGCTCGCCTCTTCCTGTCGATGGACGCCGCGCTGACGTCGATGTCGGCACCCGGCTCTCCCGCCGCGGACCAGTCCGAGGTCGCGAACGTGAGCATCCCCTCGCTGGCGGTGGGACAGTGCGCCACGCGCTCCGCGAGCGCGACCGCGTGGCTGCCGCCAGATGCGCAGGGTGACGGTGCGTACTACGTGGGGGCCCTCGTCGATGACCCGGCCTCGGTGCAGGAGCTGCGCGAGGACAACAACACCTTCGTGAAGGGGCTCATCGGCGTGGGCAGTCGCTCGGACCTGGTCATCACCGCGATGACCTCGCCCACGAGTGTGACTCAGGGGCAGGCCTTCACCGCGACGGTGACGGTGTGCAACCAGGGCACCCAGTCCAGCACCTCCACGAGTGCGCAACTGGTCCTGTCGCTGGATGACGCACTGTCCCTGACGGTGTCGCCGCCCGCGTTGGACCAGATGGTGATTGGCTCGGTGGATGTGCCGGCCCTGCTCGCCGCCCAATGCGTGACGCGCAGCGCGAGCGTCAACGCCTATGCGCCGCCGGCCGGTGAGGGCACTGCCTTTTATCTGGGCGCGCTCGTGGACTCGAGCGGCGGAGTGCAGGAGCTGCGCGAGGACAACAACACCTTCGTGAAGGGCCTCATCGGTGTCGGGACGAGGCCGGACCTCGTCGTCACGTCGCTGACGGGGCCTGTCTCCATCCTCGTGGGCAACACCCTCACCTCGACGGTGCGGGTCTGCAACCAGGGCACGCAGGCGAGCAGCCCTGGCTGGGTGTCGCTTTACCTGTCCGTCGACACGAGCCTCGCTCCGGAGCCTTCCATGCCGGGGCCGGGGAGCAGCGCCAACATGGACCAGCGTGAGCTGGGGGGCGCGAATGTCATCGCCCTGAACCCGGGCGACTGCATTACCCAGAGTCTGAACGTGACGGCCCACCTGCCGCAGGACGCGATGGGGCAGGGTGGCTCCTACTTCCTGGGCGCCTACGCGGACCCGTATCAGTCACAGCCGGAGCTGCGCGAGGACAACAACTCCAGGACCCTCGCGCTCCAGGTCACCCTGTAGCTCGCTGACAGTCATTGGAGGGGACGGGGCGGGATGGCCCGTCCCCTCGCTTCTTCCAGCCGCTCAGCTCCCCAGCGGTGGCTCCGTCGGGGGGCGCGAAATCCACGCGGCGATGAACACGTCCAGCTCGCCGCGCAGCACGTCCTTCACGCGCGGAGTCCCGGCGCCGGTGCGAGGGTCCTCCACCCGGGCGCTGCGGCCCAGGTAGTAGCGCCGCGCCTCGTCCGTGCTGCCGCCCTGTCCGGCCACCACGCGCGCGGCGATGTCCTTCAGCTCGTCCAGCTCGCCCGCGCCGGTGAGCGTCAGCACGCGTCCGGTGGACTCATCCTTCACCGTGACCTCCGTGCGCACGCGCTGGAGGTAGGCGCCCTCGTGACTCTTCACCGGTCGGCCGAGCACCTCCAGCAGCTCCAGCTCCTCTTCGGAGAGCGCGCCGCCCCGATGCACGCGGACATAGGCGCGCTGGCGCTTCTCGTCCTCCAGCCGTCGATGCAGGCCCGCCTCACCCGCGAGGAAGCCGTAGGCCCCAGGGCCGGCGATGCGCACCACCACGCGAGCCGGCTCTTCGGCTTCCGCCACCGCCACGGCCTCGTAGCCGCGACGCTGCGCCCAGCCCAGGTACATGGTGGCCAGTTCCTGCACCCACGCCTCCTGCGTCTCCGCCGAGTCGCTCGCGCAGATGTCCACCAGGGCCTCGGTGTCCTGCGTGGTGGCGCCGGACGCGTGGAGTGCCTCGGCCATCTGCACCTCGCGCGCGACGTCTTCGACCTGTCGCGCCGCGGAGGCCAGCTGCACCTCGTTCTTCGCCTCGCGCACCAGGCGCCGCCCGAAGAGACACGCGGCCTCCAGGCGCTCCAGTTCGTTGAGGTGGGCCTCCACCGTCCGGAAGGCCCGGATGACATCCGCCGCGTGCGTGGGGTCGTCCCAGAGGTTGGGCGCCTGTGTCTCCGTCAGCAGGGCGGCTCGGCGCTCCTCCATCTCCGGCCGTCCCGCGGAGGCCGCCAGCGAGCGGGCCTTGCCCACCAGCCGGTCCATCTCCACGAGGAGCGACTTGCGGTCCAACCGCCGCTTCACCGGTGCGGCGCGCGCGGATGGCAGCAGCAGCTGCGCGGTGGGCGAGGGCGGCGGCGCGGCGGGCTCGGCCACCGCGATGACCCGGCCTCCGACGCGTGCTTCCACGCGCACGGGGGTGCCAGGCGGCAGGGGCTTGCGCGCAATCTCCACGGCCAGCGCCGCGGTGAGCGTCTTCTCGATTTCCCGTTGGAGGTAGCGCGCGCCGAACTGGGGCGAGTAGCCGCGCTCCACGAGGCGGTCGACGACCTCGGGTGTCACCTCCACGTCCAGGGAGCGCGCGCGGATGCCCTCGCGCTCCAGCACGCGGCCCACCTCTCGCTGCGCGATTTTCCGGATGTCCACCTTGGACAGCGGCTGGAAGTGACAGATGGCATCGAAGCGGTTGAGGAACTCCGGCCGGAACGCCTCGCCGATGCGGCGGTCGACCTCCGACACCATCTCGTCCGCGCGCTTGGTGCCTGCGAAACCCATGGCGGGCTCCCGGTACACCTCCGCGCCCACGTTGGACGTGGCGACGATGAGCGTGTTGTTGCACGAGACGACCTCGCCCGCGCCGTTGACGAACGTGCCCTCATCGAAGAGCTGGAGGAAGCGGTCATGCACGCTGCGCGCGGCCTTCTCGAACTCGTCGAGCAGCAGCACGGAGAACACCTTGCCATCCAGGAGCGCGCTCAGCTCTCCGCGACGTGTCTCCAACGCTGGCGCCCAGGACGCGCCGAAGGGCACGCTCTCGTCGCCGTCGTTGGGGTAGTCCGCCATGTTCAGGCGCACCAGCCTGTCCGCGGAGCCGAAGAGGTACTCGGCCAGCAGCTTCGCGAGCTGCGTCTTCCCCACGCCCGTGGGGCCCGCGAACAGGAACACGCCCAGCGGTCGGCGCGGGTCGTTCAGTCCCGCCTTGAGCAGCGCCACCGAGCGCAACACCGCGCCCACCGCGTCCGTCTGGCCGAGCAGTCGCTCTCCGAAGAAGCGCTCCGTCTCCTCCAGGTCCAGCGGCATCGCGTCGTCCACCACGAAGCGTGGCAGGCGCGTGGCGGCACAGAAGCGGGTGAGCACGTCCTCCGGACCCACGTGGTCCTTGGCCGCGCCCGCGGCCTCCGCCGCCGTCTCCTTCAAGAGCTCGATGGCCTTGCGCGGCATGCGCTGCGCCAGCAGGAACTTGGCCGACAGGCGCAGGGCCAGGTCACACGCGGCCGGGTCGATGGGCAGGCGCAGCTCGCGCTCCAGCTCCTCCGCCACCCGGCCCAGCACCCAGCGCGCCTTCTCCAGGGGAGGCTCGTGCAGGGGGAGCAGGTGCAGTCGCTCCGCCAGCGCCTCGTCGGAGCGCAGCAGCTCCTGCACGCGCTTGGGCTCCGTCTCGAAAATGAAGCGCATGCCGCCGGTGCGCAGCGCGCGCACGGCCACAGGGGCCAGGGGCCCGCCCAGCGCCGCTGGCAGGTCTCGGATGTAGACGATGGGACAGGGGTGCCGCGCCAGGTGGGCCAGCAGCTCCTCGAAGCTCTCGGCGGCCTGGCGGTGGGTGCTTCGCGCCAGGATGTTGGCGATGGACACCTCCACCAGGCGCGACTGCGCCAGCTCCGAGTCCACGCGCCCCTCGGCGATGCGGCGCGCCACTTCCTGCACGAGCGCGCTCTTGCCCACGCCGGGGTCTCCCGCCAGCAGCGGGTGCTTGCCACCGCGCGTCAGCAGCCCCAGAACCTCCGTCACCGCGGCGTCCACGCCATGCGCGGCCGGCAGCCGGCCCTCTCGGGCCATCGCGGTCAGGTCCCGGTCGATGAGTCGCTCCTGGTCCTCGCTCTTCCTCGTCGCCATCTCGTCAACCGCCCCCTCGCCGGAGCACGCACTCTAACCGCTGAACCGCCGGGGTGAGCGCGCAATCCCGGCGAGCAGCCGGAAGCCCCTGGAGCGCGGGGCCAGACGGACGCGACGTGCGCGTCAGGGATACGGCTGAGGCGGCACGGGCGTGGGCACACTCCCGGGCTGAGCCGCGGGGATGGCCCGGAGGTATTCGTAGACGGCCCTCAGGTCCGCGTCCCGCATCTTCGCGAAGATGGGCCAGGGCATCACCTGCAGCAGCGCGCCGCCAGGCTCCCGGCCCGTGCGCATCAATGCCAGGAAGGCCTCATACGTGAGGCCCGACGGCAGCCCCTGCGCATCCGGGGTGATGTTCCGCGAGACGATTCCCGTGCCGAAGGGTCTCCCCCCCGCCAGGAAGTTCGCGGTGTTGATCTGCTCTGGCTGTCCCTGAAAGGGGTCCCCACCCGCCGAGTAGGGTGGGTAGGTGTGGCAGTCGGTGCATCCTCCCTGGGAGTTGACGATGTAGCTGCCCAGGCCCACGAGGTTCCGGTCCAGGCCCGTGAGGTTGAGCGTCACGGGGGAGATGACCAGGCCCTTTTCGATGCGCTCCTGGTCCTCGGCGCCCACGGGCGTCTGGGTCTGTTGGTTCTGCGAGTCCGACGAGGAGCTCGACCCGCACCCTCCCGCCAACACACCCGCGAGCGCGAAGAGGGCCCATCCCCTCGCCACGCGGCGCCCCGTCCTGAAATCCTTCATGTGTGCTTCCTTTCCCTTCACCGGATGTCCCGGTCGGGATGGAGGCTAGGGACGCTGGGGCGAGGGGCCATGCTGCGTGCCGGTGTCAGCCCGGCGTTGCCCCGTGCACAGGTCGGGACAAAGGCTGCCCTGGGGGGCAGCGAGAGCGGAAGTCGGAGGACTCGAACCTCAAGCCGGAAGGCCGGCTCGCACCCGGTAGCAGCGGGGCCTGGCGCCATCGCCAGTCCAACTTCCAATCAGACAGGTGAAGCGAACGGAACACGGTGGAGTCGAACCACGAGCCCCGAAGGGCCCTCCTGGTTTCCAGCCAGGCGGCCGGCCACCCGGCCCGCATGCTCCAAGACACAACGGAAGACAGGGGACTCGAACCCCGAGCGCGTCATGCACCCGCACCGCTTTCGAAACGGGCCGCCGGCCTCCGGCGTCGGTCTTCCAGAAAGTCGCCGGCAGCAGCGCACCCGCCTGCCGGCTCGCGGGGAGGTCCACGGGCGGGAGGCCGCCTCTGGCGGACCTCCTCATCCCCTCCAGGCGCACTGTCCTGGGATGGGCGGGGACGGGGGCCACCTCCGGTTGACCCCCTTCACCTGGAACCTCATGCCTCCAGCTCGCCATGCCAGTACGCCACGTCCCTCAGGAACTTGGCCCACGACATGGGCATGCCCTGCTCGAAGACGAACGTCAGGTGCATCGCGTCCGGCAGCTTCTTGGGCTTCACCGGGGCGCAGCGCAGCGCCATCTTCGCGTGCTCCGGAGTCCGGTTGCCCTTGCGCTGGTTGCAGGGCACACACGCGATGACGACGTTGTCCCAGGACGTCCGGCCACCCTGGGCCCGCGGCAGGACGTGGTCATACGTCGCCTCCGCGCGCGACACCTTCAAGCCGCAGTACTGGCAGCGGCAGCGGTCTCGCAGGTAGACGTTCTCCCGGCTGAACTTCACGCCCTTGGGGCCCTTGCGCAGCCCGCGGAAGAAGCGAATGACGGAGGGCATGCGAATCTCCACCGTCACCGAGCGCACGAAGCGGTCCTCGTACTCCTCGACCACCTCGACCTTGCCCTGGAAGATGAGCATCACCGCGCGCTGCCAGGGAATCCGCGCGACGGGCTCGAAGGACTGACTGAGAACCAGCGTCTCCATGACGCAACGCCTTTCGGTTGTATCCGCGGCGAGATTCGAACTCGCACTGGGCCGGGTTTGAGCCGGCGGCCTCTCCCGTTTGGGCTACGCGGACGGACTTCGGGAGTTCCTGCTGACTTGCGACTGCGGGCTACGGACTGCGACGACAGTGCCGGTGGCGGGAGTCGAACCCGCAACCTCCAGGTTCTCGACCTGGCACCTCTACCTATTGGGCTACACCGGCAAGACTGCGGGGATACGAGTGCACGCCCCGGGGATCGAACCCGGCGAAAACGGTGTGTGGGACCGTCGCCGTCTCCAGCTGGCTCGGCGTGCAGGAAGAGTTGCGGAGCAGGGAGTCGAACCCTGGAGGCCAGGCTTATGAGGCCCGGTGAGGCACCAGCCTCTCCCCGCAGAAAATGTGAAACGTGTGTGCTCCCGGCAGGACTCGAACCTGCGACCGTGCGCTTAGGACGCGCCTGCTCTGAATCCACTGAGCTACGGAAGCGGATGGCACAAATGAAGCGAGTGCCCCTGGCAGGGATTGAACCTGCGACCTCACGGTTCGGAACCGTGCGCTCTCATCCACTGAGCTACAAGGGCATGAAGTGGATCCGCCGGGACTCGAACCCGGAACCCCTCGGGTGCAAACCGAGTGCTCTCCCATTGAGCCACGAACCCATGTGACGACTGCACTGCGTGTTGCGTGAAGTGCCCCCGGTCGGGTTCGAACCGACAACCCCCGGTTTACGAAACCGGTGCTGCTACCAGTTGAGCTACAGGGGCGAAACGAGCAGGCCGCCAGGGAGTTGAACCCCGCGCGCTCGGATTTGGAGTCCAAGCTGCTCCCGGAGCGCGGCCTATGAAGATGAAGCGTGCTGCCAAGTGCCGACCCTCGGAATCGAACCGAGTCCTCCCGCTCTTCAGACGGGCGCGCGGACCACCTACGCCAGGTCGGCAATGATGAAGATGAGGCCAGTACGGGAGTCGAACCCGTCCCAAACGGTTTTGCAGACCGTTGCCACCCCGGGCGGAACTGGCCATTAGTGTGTGTCGCAAAGCTCCCCAGGAGGGATTCGAACCCTCAACTTCGCGGTTAACAGCCGCGCGCTCTGCCATTGAGCTACCGGGGAATGTGCTGCGTGAAGAGAGAACCGGAGGCAGGAATTGCACCTGCACCTGCGGAGTCAGAATCCGCCATCCTCGCTAGTTAGACGACCCCGGTATGAGTACCTCCGGAGGGATTCGAACCCTCGCCGTCCGCTTAAGAGGCGGATGCTCTTCCAATGAGCTACGGAGGCAGATTGCTTGCCGCCCCGGATGCGCGCGGGCGGCATACATTCACCACGACGATTCAGTTGTCAGAGACCTTGAGGCTGTCGGGTACTCGAACGCGAGCCAGGATTCCTGGCGCACGGACGCGAATCCGGCCCTCGAGCTGTAACTCGTGATGCGGTGTGGCTGTGCGTGGCTGGCCACGCCGGTGTTGAATGGGGACGCTGGGAGCCCAGAAAGCCGAGAGGCCGGGTCCCCTGGATGGGAGCCCGGCCTCTGCGTGGCTTGGCGCGCCAGTGAAGGAGCGCGAGCGTCAGCAGGGTACGGGCGGAGGGCCGCCAAGCCGGTCAAATCCCACGAGGGACTTCGAGGCGAAGCTCACAAGGGAGCAGGAGGCGGCACCGAACTGGGGCCAGAGGTTGTTGCGATAGCTGCGCTTCATCGGGTTCGTCCGCGTCGTCAACGTCGTCATGGTCGCCGCTCCTTTCGGGGAGACTCTACGGCGGGTGATTTTCGTTCCTGACAAGGCCCGATTATTTGAGCTTCACGGCCGTGGCCCCCGGTTTCAGGGAAGTTGTCGCCTCGGCTGACGTGCCGAGTTGATGACGCCTTGGGGGCGAGAGCAGGCAGGACGCAGCGCCGTGGCCATGGTCTCCATCGCGTGGACTCCCTCGCAGCGGGCGCAGCTGCCCCGCGGGTTCGCAAGGAGTCTGACGCGGAGACCTCCGTGCCGCACGGCGCGTCCGAGGAGAGGCATCTGGCCCGGCGATGCGCGCGGGGGCCGGTGCTCATGCTCCGGCCCGCGGGTGTGCCTGGGCTTCAAGCGGGACGCCGTGTGTACGACCGCGTGAACGGCGGCACCGAGCGTGAGCTCCCAACTCGGAGCAGCAAGGCCGGCCATGGGGACGTGCCCCCCACCGGCCTTGCTCCTCGGCGTGTCGACGCGGTCCTACTGCAGGGGCACGCGCTTGAGCTTGAAGGGCGAGGGGCTCTCGCTCATCGTGAAGTAGCTCGCGCCGTTGGCCTCGTACTCGATCGCCTCACCCTGGCCCTCGGTGGTGTCGGTCAGCGTGACGGGCGTCGCGAAGACGGCCGACTCGAAGCCAAGTCCCGGCGCCGCACGGAACTCGTAGACAGTGCGGTAGGTGCGAAGGAGGAAGCGATCCGCGCATGGGTGGATCGCCGCTGCGGTCGCGGCCGAGAAGTTGGCGTCTCCGTTCAGCGGCAGCTGGATCGTGTGGACGTGGATCAGCGTGGCCTGTACGCCCGGCGTCAGCGGCTGGGGGAACTTGTACACGCCGCTCTTCCCCGTGCCCCCGTCCTTGGTGACGACGTAGATGTCCCCGGTGGTGGGGTGCACCATCAGCGACTCCGCGTCCTTCGCGCCGTCCGGATAGACGAACGGGAAGGCCTCGGCGACGAGCCCCCCCGAGGTCTGGCCGTTGGCGAGATTCGGCTCGGGCACGCGGTAGATCGTGAACGACGTGGGGCTGCCACCCGCAGGGAAGTTGGCGCTCCACTTCCCGATGTCACCGATGAAGATGCACGAGCCGCTCGGGCAGGGCCCGGTCGCGAGGTCCTCCCAGTCCGCCGGCGTCACGTTGGTCACGTTGAACGTGCCGATCGTGCTCGCGTTGAGCGTGTTGATCGCGATGATCGCGGTGGTGTCCTCGTTGTGTACGTAGAGCGCGTTGCCGACCACGCGGCTCGCGGCCAGGCCCGAGGGCTCCACGATTTCCGGCGCGGTCACGGTGCCCTGGAGCGTGAAGGTGCTCGCGTACGTGTCTCCGACCATGCAGGCGGGGGCGTTGGCGGCGCGCAGGACGATCACGTGCGCGGTGTTGGTCTGCACGAACGCGGAGCTGCCGGAGAGGCCCGTCTGGAGGCCCGGCGCGGTGAGCGACCGGTAGGCCGCATTGAAGAGCAGTCCGTTGGCGTGACCCAGGCACGCGTCGAAGGCCTCGGTGAAGCCGAGCGGCGGCTCGATGCCGGTGGCAGGGCAGGTGGCGTCCGGCCAGACCTGTGAGCCGTACCAGACGGCGAGTCCACCCGCGCTGCCGGTCACCACGTCGGGCACGGTGAACGACGCGGAGTCGCCGTTCTTCTGGCCTGCGTGCACGTCGATTGGCTGGACCGGATCGACGCCGCTGAAGGCCTCCACGCTCCCCGCCATGTGGGTGGTCGCGTCCAGTCCGAACGTGTAGCTCGCAGGCTCGGAGGCGCCCGCGACGCGGTAGAAGATCCAGGTGCGGATGGCCCAGGCGCTCTGCTCCGAGCGCAGGAACGTCCAGCCGGCGGGCGGCGTGACGGTCGCGGAGATGTTGTTGCGCACGGTCACCCGCGCGATGAGCGCGTCGTTGGCCGCGGTCCCCGACGGCTTGGGGATCGACAGCGAAGCGAGCGACAGGCCGCTGTGGTGCGAGCTCCCACGCAACGAGACCCCCGAGGACGGCGCGACCTCGGCGCGGCGAAGGGCGACGACCTGCGCGACGTTGGTCTCGGCGAACGTCGAGCTCCCGTTGAACGGTCCCTGGAGGCCGGCACCGGCGAGGGGCATGAAGGCGGCGTTGAAGACGAGGCCCTGGGACGAGGACACCAGGCAGGTGTCGTAGGTCTCGGCGAAGCCCACGGGGGGCTCGATCGCCGGGGTCGGACACGCGGCGCCGGTCCACGTCTGCGCGCCGAACCAGACGGCAGCCCCGCCCGCGGTCGAGGTGCTCAGCTGCGGCGTCGTGAAGGCCGTCGAGCCGCTGTTGCTCTTGCCGGCGTGCGTGTCGATCGGGTTGGCCGGATCGACGCCGGCATACGCCACGAGGTTGCCGACGAGGTAGCTCGCGATGGAACTCTGGAACGTGTGGCTCGCGGGCTCGCTGGCGGTGGCGACGCGGACGAAGACCCAGCCGCGGATGCTCCAGGTGCTCATGTCGGTGCGCACCAGCGTCCAACCCGCGGGCGGGGTGAGCTCGGCGCCGATCTGGTTCCGGTTCGCAAGGTGCGCCAGCAGCACGTTACCGGCGGCGACGCCCGTAGGGGTCGAGACGGTCAGGCTGGTGACCGTCTTGCCGCTCGCGTGCGTGGTGCCGACGAGGGAGATCTCCTTGGTGGCCGGCGGCTGGAGGGGACGCAGCACCACCGCGTGCGTGATGTTGGTGTTGGGGAGCGTGGAGCTGCCGATGAAGGCGGGCTGGGCACCTGCGGCCCCGAGCTCCGAGGTGGCGGCGCTGTGCAGCACGCCGAGCGACGACGAGACGAGGCAGGTGTCGAGCTGCTCGGTGAAGCCCGTCGGAGGGGTGTGGACCGCGGGGCACGCGGCGCCTCCCCAGACCTGGGCCGAGAACCACACTGCGAGGCCGTTCGCGGACGAGGTGGTGGCGACGGGCAGCGCGAGGCTCGCGCTGTTGCCATTCTTCTGGCCCACGTGCACGTCGAACGGCTGGATCGGATCCGCGCCCGACACCGCGACCAGGGTGGCCGCCATGGAGCTGGCGAGGTCGAGGGTGAAGGTGTGGCTGCTCGGCTCGGCCGCGCTGGCCACGCGGAGGAAGAGCCAGGACCTGATGGCCGAGGCGCTCTGCTCGGAGCGCAGCAGCGTCCAGCCAGTGGGTGGGGTAGCGACGGCTGTGACGGCCTCGCGATTGCTCAGCTGCATCACCAGCACATCTCCGGCGGCCGTACCGACGGGGGTGGGAATGGAGAGGGTGGTGGTGGCCAGGCCGCTCGCGCTGGTGGTTCCTCGCACGGAGAGGGTGGAGAGGCCCTGGGCCGTCGTCGCATCCTGTACGTCGTCGGGCTGCGCGAGCTCAGTCGTTTCACAGGCGGCCATCAATAGGGCGGCCGCGAGCCACAGACTTCGGATTGGGGTCATGGGGTTTTGATCGGGTGTCGACTCACTGGACTGGAGGTCCGGGAATCGGCCATGTGAAGGACCCCGCAGCGCGAAGCGCAATCGACTGTCATGACACGGGAAAGCTACCGTGAAATGGCTTGGATCGTCGGGTGTCATCGAAAAAAGGTGGCAGTCCTGTCCATGCGGTCACGCGGAGTACTTTGAAAACGCGAAGCCCAAAGATATCTGCGCACGGTGCAAGGGCCGAAGGGCGGTCGGCACCCCGAGGGGTGGGCCTCCAGGCAAGCCTCGTGACCGTGGCTGTGACCGGCTCGTGACATCAGCAGAACGGTGCTGACATCCTGTAATCTGGAGCGTGCCTGGAACTGTGGGCTTCGTCGAGCTCGTGGGGCACGAAGCCCTTGAAGTCACTGGCATCTGGGACGACCGCCGCTACCTGGACATGGCCCTTCTGACTTCAACCCCAGACACCGCTGAATGATGCCGCCAAGGAGCTTTCCTCCCTCGTTCCCCTTCCGAACCAACTACACACGATTCGGGACTTGACCGGCGCCGGGGGCGCGGCTCATCGGCTACCCGCTTCCGCCTGGGGCGCAGGCCGGCCCTCCGTAGGGGCCGTGCCCGCCTCGCGACGCCCCTGCGGAAGCCTGCAAAGCATGTAAGGGATGAAACCGGAGAGCAGAGAGAGCAGCCTTCCTGGAGACCTTAGAGCGGAGAATTGAGAGTCTCAGGAAATTGTGTTAACCGCTGCCCCAACGGTTAACAGCACCTGTTAACCGCTCTCGGTTCGTCTCTCCCCCGATTGGGCGAAAGAGAGCCCCAGAAAGCCCAATCCGCAGCCGAACGGATGGGCAATCAGGCTCTGGGCGATAGAGGGTAGAGAGTGTCCTCTGAATTGTCGTGGGGCAAAACCCCTAATGATTCAGGGATTTAAGCGCGAGTGTCTAGCGCAATCCATCGCGCGACTCGTGTTAACCGAAACGGCCCTGCCAGGTTGCAGGGCCTTTCAATCAGCTCCCCGAATGAGACTCTGTGCGAACTCGTTCTCTGTTTTCCTCTAGAGAACTCGAACCCTCTGCGCCGCAGAGTGGTGAGTGATATTCAGGGGTTTGAGGATTGAGCCGGCGGTTGTCCTTCGATTGGGGTCCGATTGGTGCTGTGAACTTCGACAGGGCGCCGTCACTAGACGGCGTCGCTGCAGGGGTGAAGCCGGTGCGCCTGCGTGGTGACGGACCACGCTCGTGCTGCATGGGGACGCTGGGAGGTGAACCCAGTGGGCCCTGTCGGGCTCGGGCTCTACAGGCCCGCGCGCCTCCCTAGCGCTCTACATCCCCAGGAGGAGCAGGAGCCCTGAAAGCCGAGGCGACTTCTTCCCTGACACAGGGGGTCAGAAGGGGGCGCCCCGCTGCGGCCCCTGGTGCGGCCAGATGACCCGCGCGTGCGCGAGCAACGCGTCCCCAACCCTCCCTGAGTTAGGCTTCAGGGCCCACAAAAATACGAACGGCCCCAAGTCACCCAGGGGCCGTTCGTTTTGTCACTTCAGAGGCAGGTCGAGACCATCACGGCAAGACCTGCTGCGTCGTGATTTGCTGCACTGTCGAGCCCTGCAATGTTTTGTATTGAATGGTGATGCTGCGCCGTCGGGAGCCACTGCAGAACAGCGGGGCCCAATTTCATTGATTGTCTCAATCGAGTAAAAGCTGTAAGTGTGTTAAAGCCGGAAAATTAAATAGACAATTGACACGGTAAATTGCAAAGGTGCGGTTGGCACGACGCCAATGCTTTCCACACAAAGGAATTCCATGTCCAAGCTTCATCAGACCCTGTTGACCGCTTCCGTCGCGCTCCTCGGGTTGAACGGTTGTGGCGGCGCCGACCTCCCGGAAGCGGAGACGGCCAGCACCCGCCAGGGCGTGGAAGTGGCAACGGCCATTCCCCTCCCAATCCCCGCCTGCTCGCTTCTCCCTGATACGGACGGCGACGCCGTCTGCGACATCGTGGAGACGCTGCTGGGCACCAACCCCAACAACCCCGACACGGACGGGGACCGGCTCAACGACTACGCGGAGTCGTTCGGCTTCGGCGGCGGCCTGGACCTGACGGCCCTCGGCGCGAACGCGCGCAGGAAGGACATCTTCATCGAGGCGGACTACTACCCGGGGCAGCAGCCGACCCAGGCGATGCTGAACCGCGTCATCACGGCCTTCGCCAACGCGCCAGTGTCGAACCCGGATGGCTCCACGGGCATCACGCTGCACGTGGTGGTGGACCAGCAGATCACCGCGGCGGACGCGGACCTGGACCTGAGCCCCGTGTGGACGGACTTCGACGTCATCAAGGGCAAGTACTTCGCCGCGAACCGCGCGCCCTACTTCCACTACATGCTGTTCGCGAACCGGTACGACGGCGGCAACTCCAGCGGCATCTCGCGCGGCATCCCCGCGCATGACTTCGTGGTGACGCTGGGCTTCATCGGCGGCGGCACGGAGCTGCAGCGGGCCGGAACCCTGATGCACGAGCTGGGGCACAACATCGGCCTGCGGCACGGCGGCACCGACAACGCCAACTACAAGCCCAACTACCTGAGCGTCATGAACTACCAGTACCAGTTCGATGGCTTCGGCATTGGCGGCTTGAACAACGTGTTCGACTACTCGCGCGTGCAGGTGGCCGCCTTCAGCGAGCTGAGCATCAACGAGGTCGCCGCGTTCACGCCCGTCGCCCCGACGACCGAGGCGGACCTCGCGAAGATCAGCGCGCTTCGCTTCAACGGCGTCCAGGTCGTCGGCAACGCCAGCGCCAACCTGGACTTCAATAACAATGGGACCATCCAGGCTGCGTCCTACTCTCGGGACCTCGACGGCTCCGGCGCCAGCAACTTCCCCGCGTCGCAGAACGACTGGCTGGCGCTGGCGTATGACGGCGGCGGGCAGATTGGCTTCGCCACGTCGGGCCTCACCCAGGACCTGGGACGCGCGGAGCTGTTCCTCGTCGCCCCCGAGAAGATGGAGCCCTGCCTCACCGTGCCCGAGCGCGACGCCCGCTAACCCGCTTCAGATAAATCGGTGAACCATGCTCGGAGAGGGAGCGGATGACCTCTCCGAGTGCGCGGCCTTGACGGACCCTGCTGAAACGGATGGGTTCCACGGCGTCCATGCTCGGGCCGGCTGACTCCGACACGGCCCGGGGCTCATCGTTCGAGCCCTGTGAGTTGTATGTGGCTCGTAGAGTGCGCACTATATTTGGTCGCCAGTTGGAGTTGTACGAATCGTTTCTAATACGACGGGGTCACTTCCCGTGCTCTCCGAGGGCACCTCTCGCGCCGGAGACCTCTGAGAGCCCTCTCCGGCAAGCAACTCGACGCCATCGCGCACGAACTCAACGGGCGCCCGCGTCAAACGCTTGCATGGCGAACGCCTGCCGAAGTATTCGCGTTAGCTGTCGCAACGACCGTTTGAGACCGCCCTCACGTGCAGCTCCTTGCGAGGTTTCGGTCGCATTTCAAAAAATGCTTGGGATGCTGGTTTGACCGGCGCTATGGCCGAATGTCGGACCTGCATGGAGGCTCAGTCTACGGGCGATGCAGAACCTGGTGCTCGTAGCGGGTGCGTGCCACGCCGCTAAGCCCATGCAGGCAGGTGTGCGGCGGATGCAGGCTTGTCGCAAGCCCCCACACAGGGCGCAAAGCGCTCGGGCGCGAGCCCCGGGCTGGAGCCGAAAGCCTGCGCCTTCCACACGGAGACGCCATGACGGATAAGCGCAGGCGGCCCGAGAGTCGCAAGTCGCCGGAGAATTTCCCGCGAGAGGCCATGCAGTTCGGCATCCGAGGGTCATGCGTCGTTAGGGGTTCCAAATCTGGTCAAACGACTTTTGGTCTGGGTGCATTCTGTTGAAATACCTCATTGATGGATTTATCTCCATGGAGGGGGCGCCTGAGGTGGGGATTATCGTAAGCGCCAACTTGCCTGTCTTGATGCCAATTGTTCCCTTGAACGAGTAACCGCCGGTGGGGGCAGTAATCGAGGTGTCTAGTTCAAACGAGAACCCGTCATCGTCATATTTCGCGTTCCTGATTTGTCCGCTTACGGAGGGCGCGGCAACCGCTTCGAATGCTTCGTGCCCGAGGGAGTAAATGAATACTCCAAGAGCCGACTCGGCTACTCCATTGGGCAAGACTAATGTGCATGACCGCTGATAGTCGCCCTTGTAGCGCCACTTCCCTGCCCAGATGGCATGCCTTAGCATGCGCAGCGATGTTATGGAGTCCTTTTTTGATTCAAGCTTTTCCTTGAATCCATCGGTGACAAGCATGTACCGTGAGTAGTGTGGTATGAATTTGCCGGCCCGCTTGTGGGCTTGGATTTTTGCTACAACCTTGGCGCGTTGGTCATCGTCGAAGAGAGACTTGATTATTCCGTCGACAGTCTCTTCTGTTGCGGCGTGGGCTACGCCGACAAAGGCCGGCTCCGCCCAGAACGTAAAGTCGCGAATGATGCCTTGGAAGCCGTCAACGACTTGTATGGTTGTGTCTCGGGCGTCGCCGCGCACTGCGTCATATACCGCGGCAGTATAGTGGTACAGTGTTCCCAGGACTGGAATCTTATCCACCACGTTCGGAATGGCCGAGGCCAGCTTGTCTATTGAAAAAGTCATGAGGCGTTCTCCTTCATCTGTGTCTACGTTTCTTGGGGGTGGTAGGGGTGTCCGTTGTCCATGACTATCGCTGGGGTTGGAGCTCTCTTCGAACAGATTGGGTTCCCCCGGCTTGGTCGTGGCCACCTCTGGGATGCATGTGCGGTGCCGATATGGGGCGTGTGGATTCTTGCCCATGCAGCCGGCGACTGCTGGGGCATGAGGTGTTCGTTGACGCGTCATTGACGCGTCATTGACGTGTCAATTTGTGTGGGCTCTGGAAGTCGGTGTGGGCGAATTCGCCATCATAGGGCTTCTGCCGAATGTGGCGCGCGAGCAGGGAGCGAGGACCCTTGAGGTGGCACACTTCATCAGCGCCTATGCCCAGAGAGACCTGGGGCGCCCAGCCAACTTTGAGACCATCTCTAGGCTGTGTCGTTTGAGAAGGCGTCGCCGGTCGGTCCTTGGAGAAAGTCTGGACCTATTTGGGCGCAGAGTCTCCTGCTAGAGATGCGCGGGCGCGTTCGTTTCTGTATTGCTCAATGTGTCGGGGGCGAGCTGTTCACCGCCCGACGTGCTCACCACCTCTGGCCGTCTGCCACTGTCCTCCACCTCGGCGTCCACCTCGCCGCGCTCGGCGGGTGTCGTCTCGCGTGCAGCTCGTAGGGCATGGGCATGCCGAGCCTGGAGTCCCTCCAGCGAGAAGCTGGCGTGCAGTTCCTGGCGGGAGTCGGCGCCGCCTTGGACGAACTCCTTCAGGCGCACCATGGTGTTGAAGTCGGTGGGGTTGTCGACGCGCACGCGGCCCTCCGCGAGGGCCTCCTCGAAGCCGAGGAGGTAGCCGTCAATCATCTTCAGGGCGTCGTCCTTGGAGACGGCGATGGCGGTGGCGCGCAGCTCGATGAGCTTCGCATCCGCCTTGGTGGCGATGCGAGTCTTGGCCTCCTCGCGGCGGCGCAGGCAGTTGTGCTCCTTCGCGTAGTTGGCGACGAGTGAGGTCGCGACACCGAAGCGCTCGGCCAGCTCGCGGTACGAGGCGTAGCTCGTCATGGTGGAGCCGTCGGGGAGCGTCTTCACGTCGCCGAAGACGAGGGCGCGGTCCAGCTCCTGGCGCGGGAGAGCGGGCTCCTCGGACTTCCGGGGGCGGCCCGTCGTGCGCTTCGGAGGTGGGGGCGGTGGTGCTTCGGTCGGCGCGGGCGTCTCGGCTGGCTGCTGGCCCGCGAGGAGGCGCTTGCGGCGGCCGAGGCAGTCGTGCTGCTGGGCGTACTTGGCGACGGCGCTGTGGGCGACACCGAAGCGCTCAGCCAGCTCGCGCAGGGAGGGGAAACGTCTCTTCACACGGCCCCGCGTGGTGGGCACCTCCTCGCCTTCCACGAGGAGTCTGTCCACCTCGTCATGGGGAAGCCGAGGGCCTTCGGCCTTGGTGGGGCGCCCCAGCTTCTTCGGGGGCTTCTTCTGGGCCATGCCTTCCCTCATGGACTGGTACAACACCGAGCACCGACATTCGGCCATCCGCTTCGCCACTCCCGACGACAGGCACTTTGGTCGTGATACGGCACTGCTGGCTCGACGCCACGGAGTGTACCAGCGTGCCCGAGCCCGTCACCCCGAGCGCTGGAGTCGCGGCACGCGCGATGGGACGCCGGCGGGCCCCGTGCGCCTCAACCCGGCTCCCAGCCTCTCTCTCTGCTTCTGCAGGAAGTGCGGGGCGCAGGCTGAGCCCTTTTACGCGACAACTCCCTTGCCGCTCACCGAGACCCTCAAGCCTGTCTCCATGCCTACTTGAGGGAGCAGCCACGCCCGCCGGGGCCCGTTCAGCCGGCCCTGGCGGTGGGCTTCGACTCTTCAGAGACGGGAGGCGGACTTACGGGGCGTGGTCCGGATCCCCGGGGAGGCAGGGTTCCATCTTCTCGGGGGGAACGAGGAAGCGCTCCTCGCGGTCCAGATGCCGGGACATGCCCGGCGTGCCGAAGCCAATCTGGCCGCCGTCATAGATCAGAACCGCCCAGTCGTTCTGCGACACGGGGTACACATCCGTCGCGACGCCGTTGCGGTTGAAGTCCAACGCAATGGTGTTGAAGTCGTATTGGCGGTTGTTGTTGAAGTCGACGAAGTCGGCTGCGGAGAACATCGCCACCTGGGCGTTGTTGAAGCGCAGCCCGTAGTACCTAGCCAGTTCCGACCCGGTGGACGGGGCGACGGCCGCGAACGCGGTGAGCTCATTGACGGCCGCCTCGTTGATGGAATCCACGTGCACACGCGAGTAGTCGAGCGCGCCGAACGTGCCGCCCAGTTCGAATCCATAGAACTGGTATTCGTAGTTCATGATGCTCAGGTAGTTGGGCTTGTAGTTGGCCTCGTCATTGCCACCGTGGCGCAGGCCCAGGTTGTGCCCCAGTTCGTGCATGAAGGTGCCGGCCTGCTGTTGCTCGGTGCCGTTGAAAGAGCCCAACGTCATCAGGAAGTCCTGCGCGGGGAGGCCGCGCGAGATACCGCTGGAGAAGTTCCCGTCGTACTGGTGCGCGAACACCGCGTAGTGAAAGTAGGGCGCGCGGGCGGCGGCGAAGTACTTATTCTTGATGACGTCGAATTCCGTCCACACGGGGCTCAGGTTCATGTCCGCGTCCGCGGCGGCGATCTGCTGATCCAGCAACAGGTGGAGCGTGATGCCTGTAGACCCATCCGGATTGCTCACCGGCGCGCTGGCGAAAGCCGTGATGACCTTGTCCAGCGTGGCCTGGCTGGGTCTGAGGTTGGGGTAATAGTCCACCTCCACGAAGATGTCCTTCTTGCGCGCGTTGGCGCCGAGGGCACTCAAATCCAAGCCGCCGAAGCCGAACGTCTCTACGTAGTCGCTGAGGCCATCCCCATCCGTGTCAGCCTTGTTGGGATCGGTTCTCAACACAGCCTCCACGATGTCACAGATGCCGTCACCGTCTGCATCCAGTGAGGTCAGGAGGCAGCCGACAGGGAGCGGGAGAGGCACTGCCGCTGCCACCACCTCAGCCTGGCGGGTGCTGCTCTGTTCCAGGGCCGGAGGGGCCGCTTCGCCACAGGCACTCAAACCAAGGAAAGCCAGAGCGGCTGTCAGCAGACGCTTATGAAGGTGCGGCATTGTCGTCCTTTGTGTCAAGGATTGGCGTTGCGCCAGTCGCCGACATTGTCGCTGGATGCGCATGGAATTGGAACTGGCGTTGTTAGTATTGAGCGGCTTCCGCGGGGCTGCTCGTGTCTGGCCAGAAGTACTGGAAAAAGACATGTGGGCCGTCACGCTTTGTGTAGCGCTTTCGTTCCAGACTCCGACATCAGTCGAGGGACGTCCGCGCTCCAGGCACGAGCCACGTCATGCTCGTGTCCTGGCCCGCACGAAGTGGTGGTAGGCGCTGGCCACGCTGGCGCCGCTCGCCTTGCGGATGCCCTTGATGGTCGTCGCCGCCCACCTCACCCTTCACGGACTGCGAATCGCGGGCCTTGGGCATGGGAGGCCAGAGTCGCAGAGGACCCCGCTGGCAGTGGTTGTTCCCGGGGCTGCGCGAGGATCGGTGGCGCTGCGAGAGTTGGGGCCGCCGGGGAGGCAGGGCAGGCGCGCGCTGGTCGGCCCTCCGTAGGGGCCGTTCACGCTTCGCGCCTTCCCTGCGGAAGCCTGCAAAGCATGTAAGGGACGAAACCGGAAAGCAGAGAGAGAGCGGCCGTCCTGGAAACCCTAGAGCGGAGAAGTGAGACTCTCAGGGAATTGTGTTAACCGGTGCCCCAACGGTTAACAGCACCTGTTAACCGCTCTCGGTTGTTCTCTCCCCAGATCGGGCGAAAGAGAGCCCCAGAAAGCCCAATCCGCGGCCGAATGGATGGGCAATCGCGTTCTGCGTCGCAGCGCGTAGAGAGTGTCCTCTGAATCGTCGTGGGGTGAAAACTCTTGTAATTCAGGGGCTTAAGCGCGAGTGTCTGGCGCAATCCATCGCGCGACTCGTGTTAACCGAAAAGGCCCTGCCAGTTTGCAGGGCCTTTCAATCAGCTCCCCAAGAGAAACTCTGCGCGAACTTGTTCTCGGCGTCTCTCTAAAGAGTGCGACGGGAAACATGAGAGACATCCTGGGGTTGGATGAAGTCAGGAAAATTCGGGGTCCGATTGGTGGGCCGCGAACTTCTGTAGACAGGCTTTGCTCCTGCTCCTTCTGAGCCAGGTCTTGCTGGTCTCATTGTGCGATGGCTCGTGATGCGATGTGGCAGCGAGCACCAAGCTACGTGCTTGAGTATGGGGACGCAGGGAGTTGAACCCAGAAGGCCCTGTCGGGCCCGGGCTCTTCAGACCCGCGCGTCTTCCCTGGCGCTCTGCGTCCCCTGAGGGGCAGGCGCCCTGAAAGCCGAGGGGCCAGGTCCCCCGGATGGGAGCCCGGCCGATGCATGGCTTGGCGCGCTTGGTGGCGGCATCCTTTCGAGCTTCAGGTGGCCCGAAAATCCCAGAGCATGTCAGCTGGGCGAGCATGGTGTCCCACCCCCCGCCACCGACCCCTCGCACGCAAATTCCTTTAGTTTCAGTGACGCATGATGCGTTCGCCTTGGGGCTTGACCCCACCACAGCCAGCACGCACACAATCTCGCTTCGATGTCACTGAACGATCTACTTACCGCGCTTCGTGGTCCCTCGGGCCTCGGCCCGCCGCCGGGAGTCGCGCTCGCGGCGGTGGCCGGCTGTGAGTACCTCCCGCCGAAGAAGGTCGCGCGTGCCGATCTGCAGGCGCTGCGCGACCTTCTGCCCGCGCTGCCCGACGACCTGCGCGACGGCCTCGTCGCCGTCAATCGCATGCGACTGCGCTGGCCCGGCGGTCAGATTCAGCTCCAGGCGATCAAGGCGCTGGTGGACGCGCTGGTCCGGCACGTCGCGCACCCGACGCAGGACCCGCTGCTTCGCGAAGGACTGCTCCCGCTCGCGTGCACCTCGCATCGTGGGCACCATGTGCACACGTGCGCGCGATTCGTGGAGGGCAGCTATGAGCTCGTGCTCGCGCTGGACACGAAGCGCTGGACGCTGCCGTTTCGGCTGGAGGAGTACCTCGCGCTGGCGATTCGTTGCGCCGGGGCGCCGTTATGGCCGCTACTCGTCGCCGAGGCCGCTCGCCGCGAGCTCGGACTGACCGGATCATTCGAAGCGCTCGAGCGAGAGGTCGCCGGGCTCCTGGTGGCGACCTCGCCGGGGGTCGACTGGCACGCCGAACTCGCACAGGCCGTGGCCGGCCGAGCATGGATGCGACCGGAAAGGCCCGGGAAGGGGCGGCTGCTCGTGGATGGCGGCGCGCCGATGTCGAGCGAGATGATCGCTGCGCACCTGATTCTCGGTCATCCCGTACCGGCGGGTGTGCTGAACTTCTATCGGCAGCTTGACGGGACCGTCCTCTCGTGGCGCAGAGACGGCCTGTTCGCGGACTCACGCATCTCCGGCTATATGGACCTGTTCTGGCGCAAGGAGTCTCTCGTCGCCAAATACCTCGGAGACAGTCGGCTGAACGGGCGCCCCGAGGGAAAGTACCGGGTGCTCGTCTACGGCGAATACCCAATCTTCATCGATATGGCGGCCCTGGACCTCTATCCGCTGTATCACTGGAACTACTCCGAACGGTCGCTTCATCGCATACGCCTGACCTTCGATGAATACATGCTCAGGTTCATGCGCTGTGGCGCCGTCCAGCGCTGGGAGCGGCTGTTTGCGGACGGCTTCGCGGCGGACACCCCTGTGCAACAGGACATACTGCGTGCCGTTCGAACGGTCTGCCTCGACCAGGAGCTCGAGAGCTTCCTGGCCCCCACGGCGCGAGCGGACCGCCGGGCCGTCGCTGCGGCGCTGTGACAGAGGCTCCGGCGGATGCCGGGCCCAGCACCATCGCCCGCGCCGCACCACCGGGACAGGCGAATCCGAGAGCACGCCTCCGAGCGTGCGATGGGTGCGCCTACCCCAAATTCGGTCGCTGCGTCATGAGTGCGTCAAAATGTGAGTCATGACGTGAGCGATGCGCATGACGAGCCGCTGGGTCCTCTTTTCCCTTTGATAGAGGTCGGAATTGCGCCCGGCTCAGACGCCTCAATACCTCTCTGGGTCGTGTCCCTATAAGTGTGTAGATGTCGAGCAGGGGCGAGCGGAAAAGAGGGAAGCTCCTCGGTGAAACCAACCGAGACGGTCCTCCTTTGGCGAGGAGGCCGAGAAGTTCCCCGCCGTGGACGATACAGACTTTGCCGCGCCCTCGCGCGAGGAGGTGCGCACCGACGTGCGAGCCCTCTTCCTGGGCGCCATCCGCGTGACGCTGGAGATGCTGCTGGAGGAGGAGATTCGAGGCCTGGTGGGCGCGGGGCGCTGGCAACAGGTGGCGGGGCGCAAGGACCAACGCAACGGCAGCTACCTGCGAGGCCTGCTGACGTCCATGGGGCACCTTGAAGTGGCTGTGCTGGAGGCGACCTTCAAGAAGCGCGGGTCTTCGATCCACCCGAGCGCGGAGAAGCGCGGGATTGGAGGGCCGCGCATCAACGCTCGAGGTGCCGAAAACTGGCGGCAGGGGAGCCTTGAGCCACGCTGGGCGGCAGAAGTGGACGAGATGAGCGACCTGGAGGAAGGCCAGGCCGCCGGACAAATGGAGTCGCCACCTCTCCGCGACAGACAGCAACAAGAGGCGCCCGTGTCACGAAAGCGTCCACCCGGAGGCCCGGGTGCACGAGCTTCGAGAGCGAGAGTGCTGTCATTGCGGGGAATTGTTCTGGCTCTGTCGGAGGTGCGACAGGGGCCAAGCCTACTGTCACGACAGGTGCCGCACGCTGGCCCGCAGAGCGCAGTGGCGCAATGCGAGCCGTGCCTATCGGGCGAGCCTCAACCCTTCTGAGGTGCGCCGTGATGCGGCGGCCCGCAAAGCAGCACAACGCGCACGGCAGCGAGCGCGGAAAGTCACACATCCAGGTTCAAGCCAAACGGAGGCGGGCGTAACAAAAGCCGCACGTGTGCCCCGCGAGCCGGATGCGCCGGCCGCCAGGCGCCGTCTGGAGGTGGCTCTCTATGTCTTCACCGCCGCTGTGGCTGACGCTCGAGGCGCATACCCCATACACCCAAATCCTTCTCTCCGTGCCCAAGCGGGGCACCGTCCTCAAGGCCCGCCTGCCACCCGTACCAGCGATGACTCCAGCCGTGTCCCTGCTGGTGGAGTCTCTCAGTGCCTGGTACGGCATGCCCCTCTACGCTGTCGTCGATGCCGACGCGCAGGAGGCCCGCCTCCAGCCTGGGTTGTGGGCGAAGCTGTTGGGAGACCTGGCCTTCAACCCCAACATCGCCGTCGAGTGGACGTCTCTGCAGTGCCCACCCCCGCCCCGTGACAGGTTTCTCGAGTGGGAAGGCTTTGCGTCGGCCCGGCGGTTGCTCACCCGCGCGGCGACGGGGCAGCAGCGATGATTTCGCCTGAGATTGGCGCTGAAATGAGACGCCTTGTAACCGACCGACGGCGGGCGTCCTGAGTTGAGCGCGCCTTGCGGGTTCTTGGGGCATGCGACGACCCAATCCGGATGAGTGGCCGAAGTTGGTGGAGGAATTCGAGACGAGTGGGCTGCAGCAGAAGGAATTCGTGGCCAAGCACGACCTGCCCTTGGGCACGCTGCAGTACTGGCTCTACAAGAAGCGCAAGAAGCGGGGCCTCCGGGCGTCAGAATTGGCTGCCGAATCGGTCGCCGCCTTTCTCCCTCTGGAGGTTGTAGCGTCGCCCGCGCCGCAGGCGCAGGAGAGCTTCTTTGAAGTCGCCACCGTGGGCGGCCTCGTGCTGCGCTTCCTGGTGGGCGCGGACACGGCCTACGTCGCGCGGCTCCTCGCAACCCTCGCGAGTGCGGGCACGGCGGCGAGCACCTGATGTTGCTACGGCTTCCTCGGACGGTGCGCATCCTGCTGGCGCGAGAGCCCGTCGACATGCGCAAGAGCATCGATGGCTTGGCGGCCGTCGTGCGCATGGCGTGGCAGGAGGACCTCTATGCGGGCCACCTCTTCGTCTTCGTGTCGCGCCGAGGAGACAGGGTGAAAGTCCTCAGCTGGGAAAGGTAGCGCGCAATGCGGTCGACACTGCAAGCGATTTGGAAGAAGTCACCATCACCATGGCGGTCCATCCCTTCCGCGGCAGACGGTTTCCAGTCCTGCGTGCCGACCGCGACGTGCAGG
>NZ_JABUMQ010000091.1:0-33253 GCF_013336645.1 Myxococcus sp. CA039A
GGGCGAGGGGGAGGGTGGTCTTCATCCGAGGGGGTCTCACCCCGACGTCGGCGTCCCCTCCGGCCAGGGGGAAGCGGCGCGGGCTTCGTCCTGACTCATACCCCGAACCGGAAGCCCGGTCAGCCCCGGTGCGACAAGGGTGTCGCCTCGCGGATGCTGGTGTGTGCGGGGCAATCCCTGTCTGAAAACACTCGCATGTCAGGGATGAAATATCCGCGCGTCATTTCTCGATGAAAGGAGCGGTGACCATGACGACGGCGAACCTGACGAGCCCGATGAACCCCGAGATTCTGAACGACACTGTCAGCGGCATCGATGCGCTCGCGCCCGCCGGTCTTGCCACCGCTCTTGCTCCAGCCCTGCTGGGAGATACCGCCGGCGGTCGTCCGCCCGGAACCTGACTCTTCCGCGCCCGTTCTCGAACGTGGCACGGCAGGCAGGGCCGGGCTCCCGAAAGGGGACCCGGCCCTTCTCTTTTTCCGGGCACGCACCAGTACCAGCACACGCAGCCTTGGCCGAGAGGCGAGGCACCTGAGCGCCACTCAGGACGACGCGGGTTCAAATCCCGCAGGCTGCTTACTCAAAGACATTCATGGGGACGTAGCTCAGCGGGAGAGCACTCGGTTCGCATCCGAGCGGTCCCGGGTTCGAATCCCGGCGGCTCCACTCAATCACAGTTGTTGTTCGTGTCTGTTTCAAACGCCGCGGTAGCCCAACCTGGTAGAGGCGCTGCTCTCAGAATGCAGAGGTTGCGGGTTCGACTCCCGCTCGCGGCATGGTGGTCTCGGGACGTAGCTCAGCTTGGAATAGAGCGCACGCTTGGGGTGCGTGAGGTCGCTGGTTCGAATCCAGTCGTCCCGACTCGTTGCACGCAGTGGCTGTGAGTTTCCTGGATGTAGCTCAGTCTGGCCAGAGCGCACGGTTCGGATCCGTGAGGCCGCAGGTTCAAATCCTGTCATCCAGATGTGTCGTTCGTATCAGCTCCGGGATGCGATTGGATCGCAGCACGGCCGTCTACCGTGTGAACAGGGTTCGATTCCCTGTCGGAGCGCTGGCAGCACCCCTTCAGGGATCGTGGCTTAACGGGAGAGCACTCGGCTGGCGTCCGGGCGGTCCGGGTTCGATTCCCGGCGATTCCATTCACCTCAGGCGGACATGGGGGAGCAGATTTCCACCAGCACGCCGTTGAGGTCTTTCACGTAGGCCACCGTCTGTCCCCAGGGCTTCTGCTTGGGTGGATGGACGGGGCTCGCACCCGACTGCACCGAGCGCTGGAAGGCGGCCGCGACGTCCGGAGTGACGAGCGCCACCTCGACCGCGGCGGCGGTCTCCTTCGGCCGGTGGAAGCGCACGGTGAGGCCATTGTGGGCCGCCATCTCCTCCGACGCGAAGGCCAGGGCCGTGGTGCCCGTCTCCAGCTCTCCGTACGAGTTGCTCTCGTGGATGAAGCGCCGCTTCAGGCCGAACGCCGTCTCGTAGAAGGCGATGGTGGCGGGCACATCCGGGACGTAGAGGATGACATAGCCGAGCTGCATGGGAACGCTCCGAGGAGAAGGTGAGGTACCGCCAGGAGTCGCGGGTCTCTCATGCCCCCACTGGAGCGTCTTGAAGAATTCGGACAGGCCTCATTCCAGGAGCCCGGTGGGGGACACTCCCGCCAGCTCGCGAACCTCACGGGTGAAGTGGGACTGGTCCGCGTAGCCGCAGTCGAGCGCGAGGGTGCTCAGGTCCTGTTGCCCCGTGCGCAGGCGCGCGAGGGCCCGCTGGAAGCGGAGCACCCGGGCGAGCAGCTTGGGGGCCACCCCTGCCTCCTCCAGGATATCCCGATGCAGTGTCCGCTCGCTGATGCCCAGGGTGCGGGCGAGTGAGGACATGCGCACCTGCCCGGCGGACGACTGGATGCACTGCAGGGCATGGGTGGTGCGAGCCCTCGGCATGTATCGAGGGGAGGCGTTGCGAATCGAGAGCTCTTCTTGAAGCAGAGACATGGCGTGCTTCAGCGAGCGACAGGACGACAGTCGCTGCTGGAGGGCCCGAAACACCGGCGCGCATTCCTCCACGGGGACGTTCAGGTTCCGCAGCTCGCGAGGGCTCACTCCGAGCAACGCGAGCGCCCAGCCGGGCCTGAGTCGGATGCCGAGGTTCACTGAGCCCGGCTCGAGGTCGACGAGGGCGAAGCGCTCCATGGGGCCGACCACCGTCAGACGGGGCTCGGCACCTCGGCCGACGGCGCTGGCGTCGCGGAAGTGGACGATGAGGTCCGTGCAGCCGTCGGGGAGCACCCGGTGGACGCGGGGAGGTTCGCTTGCTCCCTGGGACGTCGGGGCCACGAAGCGCCAGAAGGCGTCCACCCGGTCCGCCAGGACTCCCGAGGGCGACACCTCCGTGTAGCCGCCCAACGCCTCACCCTCGTGCATCCCACACCCTCCACATGAAGGGAGGATAGCGCTGGAGGTCGGGCCGCGCGCGGGCCTTCACGACTGGGAGAACGTGGTGACGATGCCGCAGGGCCCGCAGGCCACCGCGTACAGCATGCCGATGTCGGAGAAGCATGCGTCCTCGTCCCGGACCTGCCCGGCGGCGCGCATGGGCTCGCCACAGTTGGGGCAGTCGAAGACATCCGGTGACTGAATCCAGGAGAGGGCTCCTCCGAGACGGTGGTGCTGTTCCCGCTCGCTCCGTGGAACGCTTCGTCGGATGCGCCCGGGGATGAGCTCCACCGTGCCCGTGGGTGGGGGGCGGATCTTGTGCGAATGCGGGGATTCAGAGACCTGGGAGACGGCCCGTCCCAGGGTTCCATCCCGTGACACCTCCACGTGCACCACGCCGCCCTGGAAGATGCAGGCGAGGCAGGTGGGCAGGCGCGTGGGCCAGGGGTGGCCCGTGGTGTCTTCATCGAGCCGGAGCGCGTCCACCAGTCCGGAACCGCAGGTCAGACAGGCGGCACCTACGGTGGGGAACCACAGCAGGCCCTTCGCCACGGGCGCGGGGCCGTCCTCGGACGCCTCGCTCGCGACACCTTCGAGACATATCCGTGAGTACAGATACACCAGCTCTCCAGAGGGGCGTCTTCCGACATCCGCCAGGAACAGCAGGTGGAGCGCCTCGCGTTGCTCCTCTTCCCCGAGCCCGGCCATCCACTGCTCCAGGGCGCGCAGGGCCTCGGGGTGTCCGCTGCGCCCGAGCGCGAGCGCGGCGGCGGCCACCGGGTCTCCCGGGGCTCGCTCCTGTCGCCCCGCGTCCTGGTGGCTCATCACCGAGCCCACGGGAGGCCCGCCACGATTCGGCGTCCAGTCCGTGCGCAGCTCCTGGGTGAGCGCGAGGGCGCGGTGCAGCGGTGCGTCCACCCAGGCCAGGCACTCCGGCTCCTCTTCGCGGGAAAGCTCGTCGAGGTATGGGTGGAAGAGGGCGGGCTCCAGCTCGACCAGGTGGGTGAAGGGCTCCTCGGCCAGATGGGAGGTTCGCTTCAGCTCCATCAGCCCTCGGGCCAGGCGCGAGCGCTCCTTGGCTGTCAGCGCCTCGTAGTCGGTGGACTCCGGCTCCTCGGAGAGCCCCACGGTGTCGAGCAGCGCTGCTTCCCGCTCGAAGCGGGCCTCCTCCTCGGCGGCCTCCTGCTCGAACTGGGAGAGCTTGTCCTGCTCCACTCGTCCGGAGCGATTCACCACCTTGGCACGCTCGCCACGGCCCAGCGGGTCGGGTTTGGTCTCCACGAGCCATACGTCGAGCCCTGTCTCAGGCTCGAAGTCGGTGCACGCCGAGGCGCCGAAGCGGACCTCGCCACCATCCTCCGTGCGCAGGGTGCCGATGCCGTCGACGGCGTTCCATGTGACAACGAGCGCCCGAACGGGGAGTCGATATGAACTCATGCTTGAGACGTTAAATCAGGGTTGCTCACGTGAATACACGGTTTGTCAGGAGCCAATTCTAGATGCGTCAGTCCAAGGCGAAAGGAGCGGTGACCATGCCGACGGTGAATCCGATGAGCCCGATGAATCTCAAGCGCAAGAACGACACTGTCCGCGGCATCGCCGTGCTGTTCGCGAACACCGAGCAGGACACCGCTTCTGAAGAGGATGAGTTCCTGGAAGGCATCGCGTCCTTCCGTGGAGCTCCACCCGGACTCTGAGCTTCCACGCCACGTCGACCGACGCGGCATGGCTCTCCGAGGCCGGGCTCCCAGAGGGGACCCGGCCTCTTCCTTTTCCCCGGGTCCCCTCACTCGCAGTACCCACTTGCCTCGTTCGTCTATCGGCGAAGGACACCGCACTCTCACTGCGGAAAGACGGGTTCGACTCCCGTACGAGGTACTTCCCCAAGCTGTCTCGCAGCAGCCAGTTGCCTCGTTCGTCTATTGGCGAAGGACGCCGCACTTTCACTGCGGAAAGACGGGTTCGACTCCCGTACGGGGTACTCACGCGGTTCTTCAGGTCTTGTAGCTCAGCGGATGAGAGCACTCGGTTGCGAACCGAGAGGTCGCAGGTTCGATTCCTGCCAGGACCATACGCAACATGCACGCCGAGCCAGCGGGTGACGGCAGCGGTCTGACGTACCGCCTTCGCCGGGTTCGACTCCCGGGGCGTGCACTCTCGATGCAAGCAAGGCGCGAGGAAATGCGCCCGCGCGTTGAGTCATTCATCCGGTTGTGGCAAGGAGTGACCCGCCCGCCATGGATGAGCCCACTTCAAACCTCGTAGATGTCTGCCTTTGCCTCGCGGCCCACCAGGGGCCGTGGTGGGCGAGGCCCGTCCGTGTTGCCTCGGGTCTCCACGCCGGAACGGGCGCGCCATGAGCGCCGTCACGCTGCAAATCAACCTGGCGCCCACGGACCACCCGCACGCGCGACTCATCCTGCCGCACCAGCTCCGTCAGCTCGGTCCCTCCGTGCGGGAAATCCTGCTGGTGCTGGACCTGCATCGCAGCCAGGGCAGTCGCTTCGCGGAAGCGTGGTTGGAGCGGAAGCCGAAGATGGAGGCGTTGCTCACGGAGCTGCGCGCCGCGGACCCTCGGGTGCGAGTGGTGGAAGTGGACTACTCGCCCGCCACCACCCAGGCCCTCTCCGAGCGCTTCTTCGGGGGCTCACGCCTGCCGATGAAGGACTCGCGCGGCGGCCCCTATCACTCCTATTTCTTCGGCGTGGCCCAGGCGGCGCACCGGCATGTCCTGCACCTGGACGCGGACATGCTCATTGGCGGCGGCTCACGGTCGTGGGTGGCGGAGGCGGCGGAGCAGCTCGCCGCGCGTGAGGAACTGGTGAGCTGCAGTCCGCTCTCGGGTCCTCCGAGGGCGGATGGCACCATTGGCGTGGACGCCCGCTGGTATGAGCCGGATGGCGCGCCCCAGGCGTTCCGTTTCCGTCGCTTCAGCAGCCGGGTCTTCCTGGTGGACCGCGACGCCATGACGCGGCGCCTGGGCCCGCTGCGCGCGCGACTGGCGCCCCCCATCCATGCCCTGCGGGCGCTGCGCGCCGGCAACCCCCCCTACCGGGAGCCGGAGAACCTCGTCACCCGGACCATGGCTCGCAAGGGACTGTGGCGGCTGGACTTCCTGGGCACGGGCCCTGGCCTGTGGACGCTGCATCCGCAGTACCGCTCACCCACGTTCTACGAGCGGCTGCCGGAGCTCATCGCTCGGGTGGAGTCGGGCGACATGCCCGACGCGCAGCGGGGCCAGGAGAACGTGCACGACAGCCTGGTGGACTGGTCCGATGTCCGCGCCGCGCGCAAGCGCTGGTGGCATCGGAAGTAGGAAGCTCACCCGCTCGCGGCGGGACGCTCCGTGGCGCGAGCCAGCGAGGGCAGCGCGTCCGGCCGGTCCCACAGGACGAAGTGGCTGCACCCGTCCAGCGTCACCACGCTGAGCTCCGGCATCGCACGCTGCGCGCTCTCCAGCATGGAGGAGGACTCCAGCACCCGGTCCTTGCCCGGGACGAGCACCGTGCCGCGCCGAATGTTCCGGAACAGCGAAGCGTCGCGCTCCCGACTCCAGGCGCCGATGTCCAGCACGTTGGCCACCATGGTCGACACCCGCTTCGGGTTGAAGGGGAAGGCCATGATGAGTTCGCGCTTGCGAGCGTCCTCCAGCGGTCCCCAGGCGCCCCGGTTGTGGCGGGAGATGGGCGCGCGGCGCCACAGGGGAATGACGAAGGGCAGCAGCCAGACCTGCGAGCGCGTCATGCTCGTGTACGGCCGTGCTTGCGGGAGCACAGGGGCCTCCAGCACCACCTCCACGCGCTCGAACAGGTCCGGTCGCTGCTTCGCGGCCTCCAGCACGACGGCGCCCCCTCGCGAGTGGCCATGCACCCGCACCACGTCCGTCGTCGGCAGGTGCTCCAGTGCCTGCACCAGCACCGCGGCGTCGTGGGAGATGGTGCCCTCGGGCTGCGCTGGGACCTTCGCCCAGGGAGCGGGCTGCTCGCGAGGCGTGGTGATGGGCAGGTGGTAGTCGCAGCTCGTCACCAGGATGAGCTGGATGTCCGCCTCGCCGTAGTGGCGAGTGAAGTAGCGCATGTCCGCCACGAAGCCGTGCATGCCGATGACCGTGGCGCGGGGCTGCTCGCAGCGTCGCTCGGCGATGACCGCCTTGCCGACCCGGTAGACGTGCCCGTCGAAGGGCTCGCTCGGGCTGGGCGTGCCCTCCCTGCGCAGCAACCACTGCCGCAGGGCGAGCACGGAGACGGTGATGCCAGCAAGGACTCCGAATGCCACGTACATGCTTGCTCCCAAGGCGGGGTGGCGCCGGCGCCTCGCGGGGCCGGCTCAGCTCGCCTCGCGCATCATATTGCGCGCGATGACCAGTTGCTGAATCTGACTGGTGCCCTCGTAGAGTCTGAAGAGTCGCACATCCCGATAGAAGCGCTCGATGCCGTAATCCGCGATGTAGCCCGCGCCGCCGAAAATCTGCACCGCGCGGTCCGCGACGCGTCCCACCATCTCGCTCGCGAACAGCTTGCAGCAGGACGCCTCGGTGCTGATGTTCTGTCCCTGGTCCCTGCGCAGGGCCGCGTCCAGCACCATGCACCGGGCGGCGTAGGCCTCCATGCGGCTGTCGGCCAGCATCGCCTGGATGAGCTGGAACTCCGCGATGGGCTTGCCGAACTGCTCGCGCTCCATCGCGTAGCGGAGGCTCTCGCGGATGAGGCGCTCGGAGACACCGACACACACGGCCGCGATGTGGAGCCGGCCCCTGTCCAACACCTTCATCGCCGTCTTGAAGCCCTGGCCCTCCACGCCCCCGAGCAACTGGGTCGCCGGGACGCGACAGTCCTCGAACAGCACGTCGGCGGTGTGCGTGCCCTTCTGTCCCATCTTCCGGTCGGCGGGGCCGATGTGCAGCCCGGGTGTGCCTGCTTCGACGAGGAACGCGGAGATGCCACCCGCGCCCTTCTCGTCGGGGTTGGTGCGAGCCATCACCGTGAACAGCCCGGCCTCCGGCGCGTTGGTGATGAAGCGCTTGGTGCCATTGAGCACATAGACGTCACCGTCGCGCCGGGCCGTGGTCCTCAGCGACGACGCATCCGAGCCCGCGTTCGGCTCCGTCAGCGCGAAGGCGCCGACAATCTCTCCCGAGGCCAGGCGGGGCAGGTACTTGCTCTTCTGCTCCTCCGTGCCGTCCAGGATGATTCCCTGCGAGCCGATGCCGTTGTTGGTGCCGATGAGCGAGCGGAAGGCGGGCGACGTCTGTCCGAGCACGAAGGCCACCTGCACCTCCTGGCTCATGTTCAGTCCGATGCCGCCGTACTCCACGGGAGTGGACAGGCCGAACAGGCCCAGTCCGCGCATCTCCATGATGATGTCGGGAGGAATGGCGTCCTCATCCGCGACGCGATGCTCGTTGGGTATCAAGCGCTCCTTCACGAAGCGCTCCAGCATGGCGAGCAGCGGGTCCAGTGTGTCGTCCTCGCGAATCATGGCAGGGATTCCTTGTCAGCGGTGCTGGAGGGCCGCTTCGACGTTGCGGACGAGATTCACCAGACGGGGACCGATATCCAGGAGCAGTCGTTGGCGTGGGAGCAGGAATGACGGGCCGCCACAGTTGAAGGCCAGCAAGCCGCTGCCGTCCGGCGCGATGAAGGGCACGCCCACCGCGTTGACGTCCTTGTCCCAGTCTCCGACGGAGAGCGTGAAGCCGTGCGTGCGGTACTCCTCGAGCGACTTCTCGATGCTGGCCTCGATGCGCGGCCACTTCTCCGGCTCGCGCTTCGCCATGTGCCCCATGAAGTAGCGACGCTCGCCCTCCGGCAGCGCCGCGAGAATCGCCCGCCCCATGGCCGTGGTGCCTAGCGGCAGCCGTGAGCCGATGTCGAGCCGCAGCGTCACCGCCGCGGTGGAGCGACAGTGCTCCACGTACACGACGTTCAGACGGTCTCGACTGCCCAGGGACACCGGGACGTTGGCGTAGTCCGCCAGGTCCTGCATCAAGGGCCGCGCCACGTCGCGCACGCCCATGTTGGACAGCGCCGCGAAGCCCAGCGCCAGCACGCGGGTGCCGAGCTGGTACTTGCCCAGGCGCTGGGAATACGTGAGGTAGCCCAGCCGCGTCAGCGTGTGCGTGAGCCGGGAGATGGTGGGCTTGGGCAGCCCGGTGCTCGCCGCGAGCTCCTGGTTGCCGAGCATGGGGCGCTGAGGCGTGAAGGCGCGCAGGATTTCCAACCCGCGCGCGAGCGCCGTCACGAACTGACGGTCCTTCACTTCCTCTTCGCCCACCTGCTCCAGCGACTCCACGTAGGGGGCACCATCGTCATTGGGAGGGGATGAGAGGGCTGCGAAGCGTCGCATAGCGGTCCTGAAAGTGCGGGATTGCCTTCACGATAAACAGACAGTACAAATGGGTCAAGGTTTGCGAAACTCAATTTCGCACAGCGAAATTAGGGAGACCAGCCCATGGCTCAGGTGCTCATTGAGAAGCCAGAGGAAGGCGTCGCATTGGTGCGACTCCATCGCCCCGAGGTTCGCAATGCATTGGGGTTGGAGCTGCGTCAGGAGCTGGCTGCCTGCTTCCTGGAGCTGGGAGCGGACACGGCCGTCCGTTGCATCGTCCTGACGGGCGGACCGGAGTTCTTCGCGGCGGGCGCGGACCTGCGCGCGCTGGCGGAGGCGACGCCGGTGGAGCTGTTGCTCCGAGACACACATCGACTCTGGCAATCCCTGGTGGAGTGCCCCAGCCCGGTCATCGCGGCGGTGAATGGCTTTGCGCTCGGAGGTGGCTGTGAGCTGGCGATGCACGCGGACATGATTGTCGCGGGCGAGGGCGCCAGCTTTGGCCAGCCCGAGATTCGTGTCGGCATCATGCCGGGCGCGGGTGGCACTCAGCGCCTGACGCGGGCGGTGGGGAAGTTCAAGGCGATGAAGCTGCTGCTCACCGGCGAGCCGATGACGGCCCGGGAAGCGGAGGCGATGGGGCTGGTCACGGAGGTCGTCCCCGACGCGGAGGTGCTGGAGCGGGCGCTGGCGCTCGCGCGGAAGGTGGCGCGCATGCCGCCCCTGGCCGTGCGGCAAATCAAGGAGGTCGTCCTCGCGGGGCAGGATGCGTCGCTGTCGGAGGCGCTCTTGCTGGAGCGCAAGGCGTTCCAGCTCCTCTTCGCGACCAGGGACCAGAAGGAAGGCATGCGGGCCTTCCTGGACAAGCGCAAGCCCACCTTCGAGGGACGCTGACATGGTCGACGTCCAATCCTCCACACTCACGCTGGGCCTCGTCGGCACCGGTGTCATGGGCCGCGGCATCGCCCAGCTCGCCGCGCAGGCCGGAATCACGGTGCGCCTGTTCGATGCCCGTCCCCGGGCAGCCGATGAAGCCCGCGCGAGCGTCGCGTCGATGCTGGACTCGCTGGCGGCGAAGGGACGCTTGTCTCCTGAAGCCGCGCGCGCTGCGACGGCCCGACTGGAGCCGGTTCCCCAGGAGTCGTCACTCGCGGGCTGTGACGTGGTGGTGGAGGCCATCGTCGAGGACCTCCGTGTGAAGCAGGAACTCTTCACGCGGCTAGAGGGAATCGTCGGTCCTGATTGCCTGCTGGCCACGAACACCTCGTCGCTGTCAGTGACGGCCATCGCCTCGGCGTGCGAGCGCCCGGGGCGCGTCGGTGGCTTCCACTTCTTCAACCCCGTGCCGTTGATGAAGGTGGTGGAGGTCATCGAGGGCGCTCGCACGGAGCCCTGGGTGGGCGAGGCCCTGGTGACGCTGGCTCTGCGTCTTGGCCACCGGCCTGTGCGTGCGGCGGACACGCCGGGCTTCATCGTGAATCACGCCGGGCGCGGCTTCGGTACGGAGGCGCTGCGCATCCTCCAGGAGGGCGTTGCCTCCTTCGCGGACATCGACCGGGTGCTGCGCGAGGCGGCGGGATTCCGGATGGGGCCCTTCGAGCTGCTGGATTTGACGGGGCTCGACGTCTCCCACCCGGTGATGGAGTCCGTCTACGAGCAGTTCTACCAGGAGCCGCGCTTCCGCCCGTCGTATGTGCTGCGGCAGCGGCTCACGGCGGGACTGCTCGGACGAAAGAGCGGGCGGGGCTTCTACTCACACGAAGGTGGCAAACCGCACGTCGAACCGGAGCCCGCGATTCCGTCGGGCGAGCGTCGGCCCGTGTGGGTCGCCGCCGATGAGCCTGGTTGGCGCGACGCACTCCTGTCCCTCGTGCGCGCGGCGGGTTGGTTCCCGGATGACGGTGAGCGACCGGAGCCGGAGTCACTGTGTCTGGTGGCACCGCTGGGGCGTGATGCGACCACCACCGCGTTGGCGCTGGAGGTGGACCCCGAGCGCACCGTGGCCGTGGACCTCTTGTTCGGTCCGGAGCGCCGCCGCACGGTGATGACGACGCCGGTGACACGTCAGCCATTCCTGGACTCGGCGCTGGCGCTGCTCGCGGCGGACGGCACTGCGGTGTCGCGCATCCATGACAGCACGGGCTTCGTCGCGCAGCGCGTGCTCGCCGCGCTCGTCAACATCGCTTGCGACATCGCGCAGCAGCGCATCGCGAGTCCCGAGGACATCGATGCCGCCGTGACGCTGGGGCTCGGCTATCCCCGAGGGCCGCTGGCCTGGGGTGACGCGCTCGGGCCTCGCAGGTTGTTGAGGGTGCTGGAGGCCATCCACTCCGCCTCCGGAGACCCGCGCTACCGCGCCAGTCCGTGGTTGTCCCGCCGAGCCCGGCTCGGTGTCTCCCTCCTCACTCCGGAGAAGTGACTCTCATGAGCGCCTATATCTACGACGGGCTGCGCACGCCGTTCGGTCGTCATGCCGGAGCCCTGGCCCCAGTGCGTCCTGATGACCTGCTCTCGGGTGTCATCCGGACGCTGCTCACTCGAGGCCCCTTCGAGCCCGGTGCCGTCGAGGACGTCGTCATCGGCTGCGCCAATCAAGCGGGCGAGGACAGCCGCAATGTGGCGCGGCATGCGGCGCTGCTCGCGGGACTGCCTCTCGAGGTCGGCGGCGTCACGGTGAATCGGCTGTGCGGCAGCGGTCTCGCCGCGGTGCTGGACGCCGCGCGCGCCGTGATGACGGGGCAGGGTGAGCTGCTTGTCGCGGGAGGCGTGGAGAGCATGAGCCGCGCGCCCTTCGCGATGGGCAAGGCGGAGTCGCCCTACAGCCGTGAAGCCCAGGTCTTTGACACGACGCTGGGCGCGCGGTTCCCCAACGCACGCCTCGTGGCTCGCTTCGGCGGAGACACGATGCCGGAGACGGCGGACAACATCGCCCGGGATTTGGGCATTGGTCGAGCGGTGACGGACCGCTTTGCCCTCGCGTCCCAGCAGAAATACGCCACCGCTCAGGCGCGCGGTTTTTTCTCCGGCGAACTGGTCCCCGTGGAGCTTCCGGGCCGACGGGGCGCCGTCACCACGGTGTCGGCGGACGAGCATCCGCGCGCTGACACCACGCTCGACAAGTTATCCACACTGAAGCCGCTCGCGCCGGACGGGGTCGTCACCGCGGGCAACGCCTCCGGCATCAACGATGGTGCGGCGGCCCTGCTCGTCGGCTCCCTCAACGTGGGGGAGCAGGCGGGATGCAGGCCCCTGGCTCGCATCGTCTCGGCCGCCATCGCCGGGGTTCCGCCGCGCACCATGGGCCTGGGTCCTGTCCCGGCCGCGCGCAAGGCGCTGGAGCGGGCGCGACTGACGCTGGCCGACGTGGACGTCATCGAAATCAACGAGGCCTTCGCCGTGCAGGTGCTCGGCTGCCTCAAGTTGCTGGAGCTGAGCGAGGACGACAGCCGGGTGAATCCGAATGGCGGCGCCATCGCTGTCGGTCATCCGCTGGGGGCGTCCGGTGCGCGTCTGGCGCTGACGGCCGCGCGCCAGCTCCAGGTCTCCGGTGGTCGTTACGCGCTCGTCAGCATGTGCATCGGGGTGGGGCAGGGCATCGCCGCCGTCCTGGAGCGCGTCTGACGGCTCCGCTCATTCCTCTGACGTTGGGAGAACCGCATGCAGGTCTACGACAAGCTCTACATCCACGGTGAGTGGGTGGTGTCCCTGGGGACGGGACACATCGATGTGCTCAGCGCCTCCACCGAGGAGGTCATGGGGCGAATCCCCGAAGGCACCGTGGACGACGTGGACCGGGCGGTGCGCGCCGCGCGTACTGCCTTCGACTCCTGGTCCACCCGCCCCGTCGAGGAGCGCGCGGCCCTGCTGCGTCGCCTCCAGGCGGGGCTGACGGCGCGACAGGATGAGCTGGCCCGGACGATTACGGGCGAACTCGGCATGCCCATCGCGCTGTCGAAGCCCATCCAGGTGGGCACGCCCATCGCCGTCACGGGCACCTATGTGCAGCTCCTCCAGGACCTCTCCTTCGAGGAACAGGTGGGCAACTCCCTGGTGGTGCGCGAGCCGGTGGGCGTCGTCGCCTGCATCACTCCGTGGAACTACCCGCTCCATCAGACCATCGCGAAGGTGGCTCCCGCGCTGACGGCGGGCTGCACCGTCGTCCTCAAGCCGAGCGAAGTGGCTCCGCTCAACGCCTTCATGCTCGCGGAGATTCTCCACGAGGCTGGTGTGCCACCCGGGGTCTTCAACCTTGTCTCGGGAACGGGCCCCGTCGTGGGCGAGGCGCTCGTGCGTCACCCCGAGGTGGACATGGTGTCCTTCACGGGCTCGACGCGCGCGGGGCGCCGTGTGTCGGAGGTGGCGTCGGCCACCGTCAAGCGGGTGTCGTTGGAGTTGGGCGGCAAGTCGGCGTCCATCATCCTCGATGACGCGAACCTCAAGACCGCCGTGAAGCGGAGTGTCGGCAACTGCTTCCTCAACAGCGGGCAGACATGTACGGCGCACACGCGCCTGCTCGTTCCTCGCGCGCAGCATGAAGAGGCCGTGAAGCTGGCCGCGGAGGTGGCCGCGGGCTTCACTCTGGGGGACCCGTTCAAGGGCGAGGCGAAGCTCGGTCCCGTCATCTCCGATGCGCAGCGCACGCGGATTCGTGAGTACATCCAGCAGGGCATCCGCGAGGGCGCGAAGCTCGTTGCCGGTGGTCCCGAGCAGCCCGAGGGACTCCCGAAGGGCTACTACGTGAAGCCCACCGTCTTCGCGAACGTCACGCCGGAGATGTGCATCGCGCAGGAGGAAATCTTCGGTCCCGTGCTCGTTATCATTCCGTACGACGACGAGGACGACGCGGTCCGCATCGCGAACAGCACCATCTACGGCCTCGCCGGTGGCGTCTGGTCGGAGGATGTGGAGCGCGCGAAGCGGGTGGCTCGGCGGATGCGCACCGGCCAGGTGGACATCAACGGAGGCCGCTTCAATCCGTTGGCGCCGTTCGGTGGCTACCGACAGTCCGGACATGGCCGTGAGCTGGGCCGGTACGGGCTGGAGGAGTTCCAGGAACTCAAGGCGATGCAGCTTTGACGTTCGTTCGTCGTCCCCCTCTCGTTGTCTCCCTCCGAATCAGGAGCCCCCATGAAGGCCGCCGTGTGTTTCGAGAAGGACGTGCTGACCATCACCGACGTGAGCTTCGAGCCGCCCAAGGCGCGCGAGTTACTCGTCCGCATGGTTGCCTGTGGTGTCTGTCACACGGACCTGTCCGTGGTGAACGGCACCGTGAAGATGAAGCTCCCCTGTGTGCTCGGGCACGAGGGCGCGGGCATCGTCGAGGAAGTAGGCGAGGACGTCACCCACGTGAAGAAGGGCGACAAGGTCGTCCTCTCGTGGGTCGCGCAATGTGGGGAGTGTTACTTCTGTCGCATCCAACGTCCGAACCTGTGTGAGCTGGGCGAACGCATCAACGCGAGCAACCGGATGCCGGACGGCAGCTCGCGGCTGCGCAAGGACTCGCGGGAGCTGAATGTCTTCTCCGCGCTCGGTGCGCTGGCGGAGTACGCGGTGGTTCCCGCTCGGGCGGCGGTGCGGCTCCCTGAGGACGCGCCGCTGGACAAGGCCGCGCTGATTGGCTGCGCGGTGACGACGGGCGTGGGCGCGGTGCTCAACACGGCGCAGATGCCGCCCGGAGGTTCCGTGGTGGTGTTCGGCACGGGCGGCGTGGGGTTGAACATCATCCAGGGCGCGGTGATTGCCGGCGCGGAGCGCATCATCGCGGTGGATGTCCACCCGAGGAAGCTGGAGTTCGCCAAGGTCTTCGGCGCGACGGACGTCATCGACGCGCGAGAGACGGACCCGGTAGTGGCCATTCGCGAGCTGACGAAGGGACGGGGCGCGGACTACGCGTACGAAGCGGTGGGTCGCAAGGAGACCATCGAGCAGGCGTACCAGTGCACGCGCAAGGCTGGCACCTGTGTCGTCGTCGGCGTGGGCAGCGTGAAGGAGCAGATCAGCCTGAACGTCTTCGTGCTGCCCCTGTTCGAGAAGCGGCTGCTCGGCTCCTGGTTCGGGACGGCGGACATCCACCGCGACATGCCCCGGCTGCTGGAGCTCTACACGCAGAAGAAGCTCAAGCTGGATGAGCTGGTGACGACGACGTACACGCTGGACCAGCTCGACCGGGCCTTCACCGACATGAACAGCGGAGTGAATGCCCGGGGCGTCGTCCTCTTCTGAGGGCCACTCCCGAGGCTTCGTGGTTGGCACGGAGAGCGGTAGGCTCGGCGGGTATGCCTTCTTCCGCCGAAGCCATTCTCGCCCAGTTGGACCAAGCCGCCGAAGATTACGTCTTCCCCATGCTCGACAATGGGTACGTGTATCTGGTGGACGCCCGCCTGCACGTTTTTTCGGATGACGAGCGGTGGGCACTGGTCATCGAGGTGGTCGGATACGCACCTCGCGGCGGCGTCTTGGCTAATACGCTTCACCTCTACGGTGAGCCGTTGGGCAGGCGGCCTGGTACAGCCAACTCGGACATTCTTTACCCCGTGGAGGGCGCCCATGAGGACGCCGAGCATCCTGAACGAGCGAGGCCCGGGCTGAAGGAGCTGAGTATCCGAGGGAGGAAGATCTCACTTCCTCCACACGAGGACCCGTGGGCCCTCACGGACCTCTACCGCAGCGTAGTGCCGGAGCATCGCGACCTGCTGTTCGCGACCGAGGACGAACTCGGCTCCCGCCTCTCCCCGGGCATTCCCAAGCTGTTGCAGCTCGAATCCTGGCATCATCCGGACCTGGCGGGGGAGGAGCGACCCAGCGAGAGTGAGACCTTTGTTCAGCTCGCGCAGGCCATCGCACGGCGTGATGCGTCCTTGTATCGACCCTCTCGTCCTCCTAACACCCATTGGAAGAACTGGCCCGATGGGGGAGCGCTCTGACTTGAACCGAGCCACGTGGGAGGCGGCCCGAGTGACAGGGCCGTCTCCCAAAGACGCGCGGCCTAGAAGAACACGTGCGTGAAGCGCGCGCCGATGAACTGGCTCTTCGTCACGCCCTCCGAGACAGCGACGTCGGGCTGGAACTGGAGCATCAGCGTGGACGCCTTCTCCAGCCGGATGCCCATCGTCAGCCGCAACGACTGCACCGTGGTGCGCTTGGCGACCTCCACCTCACCCACGGGCGTATCAATCGTGCGCTTGCCGGACGCCTCGACGATGTACCCCGCGCCGGTGAAGAACGTGGAGGACAGGTCCATGCCGAAGTGGAAGATGCCGCCGAAGGACGGCGCCTGGCTCATCACCAGCTTCGAGCCACCCTCCGCGCTCGGCACCAGGAACTCGTCGTTGTCTCCCTGGAAGGCCATGCTCGCCATCGCCTCCACCGTGAAGATCTTCTTGAAGCGCTGACCCGCGACGAGCTGCGGGCGCACCACCCAGCGGTTCGCGCCGATGTTCACCAGCTTGTTGCTGTCGTACTGGCCCACCGGAACGGTGACGTAGGGCGTGAAGGCGAACCACGTATGGGTGTTGTCCTCGGGGTTCTGAACGAGCCCATATCCAATCGTGGGGATGTACGTGACGTCGCCCACGCCGGAAGCGCGCAGCGCCGTCTTCGGGGCGGACGGCGTCGCGGGGTTGCCCGTGAACACCGTCACGTCGACCACCGGCAGGCTCACGTCGAACGGAACGACGACCAGGTCACCGAACTTGAGCACGTAGGTTGCGCGGAAGGCCGCCTGGAGTTGTGAGAAGTCACGCTCGCCGGAGGCAGATACGTGACGCAGGTACATGTTGGAGATGATGCCCCGGTGCGGCACGAAGAAACCGGCCTCGTAGTCACGCAGGTCCGCCTGCTGGGCCTGGGCACCGGTGGCCGACAGCAACGATACGAACAGGACAGTGAGCAGCACGCGCTTCATGGTGATTCCCTCCCTCATTGAACGTCGACGACTTGGATTGACTCAGTAACGGAACGGCCACGCCTGGAAGTACCGTCGGACCCGCAGCCACACGCCGAACAACCCCAGCGGCTCCAGCACCAGCACCAGCACCACCACCAGCGACAGCAACACCGTCGCCTGCTGCGCGGACGTGAGCTGGTTCACCAGGGGAATCGCGCCGCCCACCGTCTCCGCCAGGGGACTCAAGAAGGTGAACGCGAGCGCCCCGCTGACGGCACCGAACACCGTACCCACTCCCCCCAACACAATCATCGCGATGTATTGGATGGAGAGGTTCAGGTCGAAGGGCGGCTCGACGGTGATGTATTGCTGCTGGAACGCGAACATCGCCCCCGCGATACCCGCGAGGAAGGACGACACACCGAACGCCTGGAGCTTCGCCTGCGTCGTGCCGACCCCGAGCACCTCCGCCGCGAGGTCCTGGTCCCTCACCGCCATCATCGCCCTGCCACTGTCGGAGCGCTGGAGGTTCTTCGTCAGCCACACCGTGCCCGCGGCCAGGAGCGCGAAGACGAAGTACAGCTTCCGCTCGAAGGTGAAGCCCACCCCACCCACCAGCCACGTCTCGCTCAGCGAAGCCGCCACGCCCGCGTCATCGCGGAACCACCAGTACATGGGCACCGCAGTCCCGCTCAGCCCGTTCGTCACCTCTGGATACGCGAGCAGCACGTGCTGCGTGAGGAACACCAGGCCCAGCGTGACGATGGCCAGATACAAACCCTTGAGCCGCAGCGCGAAGGCGCCGATGACCACGCCCACCAGCGCGGACACGCCACCCGCCAGGGGCAGCGCCAGCCAGAACGGCCAGCCATGCTTCGCGCCGAGCACCGCCACCGTGTACGCGCCCAGCGCGAGGAAGGCCGCGTGCCCCAGGCTCACCTGTCCCGCGAAGCCGGTGAGCACCATCAAGGACGCGGCGCCGACGATGGCCACCAGCCCCAGGTTGCCCACCGTGAGCCACCGCGTGCTCACCAGCCACGGGTACGCCAGGGCGATGCTCAATGTCAGCACCACGCCGGCCCTCTGCCACAGGCCGGGAAAGAGCTTCAGGTCGTCCTCGTACCGAATCACCAGGGGGCGGGTTGGCATGATGTCGTCTCGCGGCGCGCCTAGACGCGGCGTACCTCGTGCTCGCCCCAGAGTCCGCGCGGACGCAGGACCAGGAAGAGAATCATCGCGGCGTAGGGGAAGACGGCGTGGAAGTTGTGCCCGAAGGCACCCAGGTGCGGATTCACGTACGCCTGGGACAGCACCTCCAGCAGCCCCAACATGAACGCTGCGACCACCGCGCCCACCACCGACTCCAGTCCTCCGACGATGATGGCGGGGAAGGCGCGCAGCGCCACGTAACCCAGGTTGGAGTCCACCGAGCGCGGGAACATCCCCAGGAAGATGCCGGCCACCGCGGCCGTCGCTCCCGCCAGGAACCAGGTGAAGGCGAGCACCCGGCCCACGGGGATACCCAGCACCAGCGCCACTTCCTGATTCTCACTGGCCGCGCGCATCGCCACGCCCATCGGCGTGCGCTGCACCAGCGCGTGCATCCCGACGAGCACCACCGTCGTCGCGCCCAGCGAGATGAGTGACGACAGGAGCACGCTGGAGTTGCCCACCTGCACCTCCGCCATCGCGTCCCACGGCGTCGGCATGCCGCGCGTGTCGGTGCCGAAGGCGATGACGATGCCCGCGCGCAGGAGCAACCCCAGGAACAGCGTCAGGATGATGGTGGTGAAGACGGGCCGCCCCACCATGCGCCGCAGGACGGTGCGCTCCAGGAGCGCGGCCAGTCCCCCGGTGAGGCACGCGGAGGCGGCGAGCGCCAGCCACCACGGCATCACCTCGACGAGCGCCGTCATCAGGAACGCGCCCAGGCTGAGCAGTTCGCCGTGCGCGAAGTTGAAGAGTCGGGAAGCTCGGTAGACGACCGAGAAGCCCAGGGCGATGAGCGCGTAGCTCGCCCCGAGCGCCAGTCCCGAGATGCTGAGCTGGAGCAACTGCGTCATTCGCGTGTCCTCGCGTACATCTCTTCCACCAGCGCTGAATGCAGCTCGAGCACCGCCTTGCGCCGCACCTTGAGGGACGCCGTCACCTCACCCGCGTCCTGCGTCATCTCGCGCGCGAGCAGCCGGAAGGTGCGCACCTGCTCGACTCGCGCGAGTCCTTCATTGGCGCGCGCGACTTCCTCTTCGATGAGCTTGCGCACCTCGGGCCGCAGCGTGAGGTCCGTGTACGAGGTGAAGGCAATCTTGCGGCGCAGCGCCCAGTCCGCCACCGTCTCCGGGTCCACCTGCACCAGCGCGGTGACGAAGGCCCGGCGGTCGCCAATGGCCACCGCCTCCTTGATGTACGGACTGTTCTTCAGCGCGTTCTGGATGCGCTCGGGCGACAGGTTCTTTCCGCCGGAGGTGATGAGGATTTCGCGCTTGCGGCCGGTGATGCGCAGGTAGCCGTCCGCGTCGATATCGCCCAAGTCTCCGGTGTGCAGCCAGCCCTCGGAATCAAGGACCTCGGCGGTGGCCTCCGGCTTGTTGAGGTAGCCGAGGAACACGTTGGTCCCGCGCACCAGCACCTCGCCGTCCTCCGCGAGCCGACACTCCACGCCCGGCACGGCGCGTCCGACGGTGCCCAGTCGGGTGGCGCCCGGGACGTTGAGGTGGCTGGAGCCCGAGCCCTCCGTCTGGGCGTACCCCTCGTAGATGCGGACGCCGATGCTGTCGTACCAGGCGAGCAGCTCCGGAGAGATGGGCGCCGCGCCGGAGATGGGGAAGCGACAGCGCCGCAGTCCCAGGCGCTCCTGGAGCGGCCGGTAGACGAGCAGGTCTCCGACGCGCCACACGAGCGCGTCCCACCAGCGCCGCTGTCCGGTGCGCTCCCGCTCGCGAATCCCGGCGCCCAGTCGGGTGAAGGTGTTGAAGAGGGTGCGCTTGAGCCACGAGGCATCGCGCATCTTCACCGTCACCGACGCGTGCATCTTCTCCCAGATGCGCGGCACGCCCAGGAACACGGTGGGGGAGACCTCGGCCACGTCGTGCTGCACCGTCTCCAGGGCCTCACCGAAGTGGACCTTCCCTCCGACGACGAGCGGCAACAGCAGGCTGAACAGCTTCTCCGCGACGTGACACAGCGGCAGGTACGAGACGACGCTGTCGTCCTGGCCCAACCCGAGCTGTGCGGTGAAGGTCGCCGAGCCCTCCAGCATGTTGCGGCTGGAGATGAGAGCTCCCTTGGGCGCCCCCGTGGTCCCCGACGTGTAGATGACCATGGCCCCCTCGTCGGGCGTGCGTCGCGCGAGTTGCTCGCGGAGCCAGCCCGGCTCCCGCTCCAGCAGCGCGCGCCCTTCCTCGAGGAAGCGCTCCCACGTGCGCAGCCGTGCGTCCTCCACGCCGCGCAGCCCGCGGGGCTCGACGACGAGGATGTGCTGGACGGAGGGTGTCTCGGCCGCGACGGTGGCGACCTTGTCGTACTGTTCCTGGTCCTCGCAGAGCACGACGCGGCACTGGGCGTCGTTGAGGATGTAGGCCACGTCGGAGGGTGGATTCGTCTGATAGATGCCGACGGAACGCGCGCCGAGCGCCTGGGTGCCCAGGTCCGCGAACAGCCACTCCGGACGGTTGTCGCTGATGATGGCCACCGAGTCTCCGGCGCGCACGCCGAGCTCCCACAACATCCGCGCCGCCCAGCCGACGCGCTCCAGGTAGCCCTGGAAGGACAGCTCGTTCCAGATGCCCAGGCGCTTCTCGCGGATGGCCACCGCGTGCGGGTGTTGCTCCGCGCGTTGGAAGAGCTGGCCAGGGAGGCTCAGGGGAAGCGCCGCGTTCATGCCGCCACCGCCCCGCCCACGTACGCGCTCAGCACGCGCGTGTCCTCGCGCAGCGCGGAAGGCGGCCCGTTCGCGATGACCTGGCCCCGGTCCAGCACCGTCACCTGCGTGGCCAGGTCCATCACGAAGCGCAGCTCGTGGCCGATGAGCACCTGCGTCACCCCCAGCTCGTGACGGATGTCGAGCAGGTGGTTCGCCATGTCCTCCGTCTCCTCTTGATTGAGTCCCGCCGTGGGCTCATCCAGCAGCAAGAGCTTCGGCTCCATGCACAGCGCGCGGCCCAGCTCCACGCGCTTGCGGATGCCGTAGGGCAGCACCGAGACGGGCATCCACCGGTAGTGCTCCAGGTTGAGGAAGTCGATGACCTCCTCGGCCTTCTCGCGGTGGCGGACCTCCTCCGCGCGCGCCCCGCGCGTCCAGAACAGATTGCGCAACAGTCCCGTCCGGTACTTCGGGTGACGGCCGAGCAGCAGGTTCTCCAACACCGTGAGGTGCTCGAAGAGGGCCAGATTCTGGAACATCCGCGCCACGCCGCGCCGGGCAATCTCCGGAGGCTCCAGACCCGCGAGCGCCTGTCCTTCCAGCTTCACGCGGCCCTCCATGTGGCGATGGATGCCGCTGATGCAGTTGAAGAGGCTGCTCTTGCCCGCGCCATTGGGACCAATCACGGCGTGCAGCGCGCCGGCCTCGATGGAGAACGAGACGCCATCCAGGGCACGTACCCCGGAGAAGGAAAGGCCCACGTTGTCGAGCTCCAGCAGTGCCATTCCTCACCCTTCATGAAAGCCAGCGCCGCTTGCGCCGATACCGCTTCAGCTCGTGGTAGCCGCGCTGTCCCTCGCGTCCGAAGCCCAGGTAGAACTCCTGCACGTCGGGGTCCTCGCGCAGCGTGTCCGCGGGGCCGTCCAGCACCACCTTGCCCGTCTCCAGCACGTAGCCGTGGCTGGCCAGCGTCAGTGCGACCCGCGCGTTCTGCTCCACGAGCAACACCGCGACGCCCTCCGCGCTGATGCGCTGAATCAGCTCCGACACCTCGCCCACGGCCTTGGGCGACAGGCCCAGGAAGGGCTCGTCCAGGAGCAGCACCTTGGGCCGCCGCATCAGTCCCCGGCAGATGGCCAGCAGCTGCTGCTCTCCACCGGAGAGGTAGCCGGCCTTCTGTCGCCGTCGCTCGCGCAGCACGGGGAAGCGCGTGAAGGCGGACTCGACCAGTTCCTTGCGTGCCTGGGCGCCCATGCCGAAGCCGCCCGCCAGGAGGTTCTCCTCCACCGACAGCTCGCCGAGGATGCGACGTCCCTCGAGCACCTGCACCACGCCCGCGTGCACGCGCCCGTCGGCGGGAAGGGCCAGGAGGCTCTGCCCGGACAGCTCCACCTTGCCCTGGGTGATAGCGCCGTCGTGCATGTCGAGCAGGCCGCTGATGGCGCGCAGCGCGGTGGACTTGCCCGCGCCATTGGGCCCGAGGAGGGCCACCACGCCCTGGTGAGGAACCTCCAGGGTGATGCCCCGGAGGGCCCGCACCGCTGAGTGATAGACGACCTGGAGGTTCTGCACGCGCAGCAGGGCAGGACTACTTGCTGTCATCGGCGGCCTTGGCGGCAGAGGCACCCAGCGCCTTCGGCGGCGCGAAGCCCGCGACGACACTCCAGCTCCCCTGGTCGAGCACGGGCTTGAGGACCCGCGCGCCGACGGACGTCTCGTAGGGGAACCGGGACAGGTCCACCGGCTCCACCGTCATGCCGCCGGCGGTGGTGCGGGTGATGCCCTTGAGCGCCTTGAGGTAGCCGGCGCGCGTGACGTCCTTGGACTCGATGGCGGCCTTGAGCGCTTCAATCTGCACGCGGCCCTGGACGTAGGAGGACAGCGTGTAGAAGTCCTTCGGCGTGTTGGGGTACTTCGCGACCAGGGCGAGGAAGTCCTTCATGCCGGGCACGTCGTCGCCCCAGAAGGTGAGCCCCGTGGCCCAGTAGAAGTTGGCGAAGACGGCGCCGGGGATGACCTTCGCGTCGAAGAAGCGGTCCACCCACGCGGGCGTCTGGCCCACCCAGGTGGGCTGATACTTGAGTTGCGCGGCCGTGCCCAGGATGGGACCCGAGGCGCTGGGCAGCACCGTGAGCAACACGTAGTTGGCGCCGGACTGCTGGAGCGCGGTGATGATGGCGGCGAAGTCCTTCTGTCCCGGCGCGACGCTCTGCTGAGAGACGATGGTGACGCCGTGGTGCTTCGCGGCCTCGCTCCAACCCTCCAGGCCGTCCTTCCCGTAGTCATCACCCTGCGCGACGATGGCGGCCTTCACCTTGTCCGCGCCGCCCGCGTGCTCCACGGCCCAGTCCATGGCGCGCATCGCCTCCATCTTGTAGGAGGCGCCAATGGGCGGCGTGTACTGGTGTCGCGCCATCTCCGAGGACTGCGACGCGGGGAAGGCCACCAGGTTGTCCGCCGTCATCTTGTCGCGCAGGGGCAGCGTGTTGGGCGTGCCGAAGCTGGTGCCCAGGAACAGCACGCGGTCGTGGATGTCGCTGTACGCCTGCACGGCGTTCTGCGGGTTGTAGGCGTGGTCCCGCTCGACGAGCTCGATGCGCCAGCCGGGCGGCAGCAGGCCGGAGTCACCCGCGTTCACCTGCTGGGCGAGCAGCCGCTTGCCCGCGGCGAAGGGCTTGCCGATGGCCGCGCCGGGGCCGCTCTCGTCATTGAGCGCGCCGATGTAGACGACCTTCTTCTCCAGGTCGACGCCCTTGTCTGTCTTGATGTCTGGTGCCGCCACGGGACGCTCCTGCGCGCCCTCCGACGGTGGTGTCGAAGCCTCTTCCTTCTTGCAAGCCATCAAACAGAAAGCTGTCGCCAGGAGTCCGACCACGAGTCGTTGCATCGCACTCTCCCCGTCAGAATCGTGGCGGAACAGTAGCCACACTCCCCTCGAAGAGGAAAGACAGTCACCCGTAATTCGATGGCTGTATTTCGCAGGGCGGAACGTCCTGGAAGGTTGTCTTGATTGTGTTTCGCACGGCGAAAATGTTTCGGGTGATGACACATTGCGCCAGGGAAACGGGGCGCGAACGAAGGCCTGTCAGGTCCGTGGGGCCAGCGCGTCGCTGGGGGCGCCCCGCATGCCCCTACCCGAACGGAATTTTCCCCGGCTCGATGCTTTCGGTGACCCTCTCCCGGAGCAGGCACACAGTCGCTGTGGCACCGTACGCTTCTGGCACGCACCGGGCCCTGAGGGTTTTCCACGAGGCGTGGTGGCGCACGCCTTCTCCGCGGACTCGCGCAGGCTCGTCACGTCGGGAGACTCGACGACCCGGGTGTGGAACCTGGAGGACGGCCGGGAGCTGCTCTCGCTCCGAGGAGACTCGAGGAGGGTGAACGCCGTGCTCTACCTGCCGGACGAGCGCATCGTCACCGGGAGCGATGGGGGCACGATGAGGTTGTGGGACGCGCGCAGTGGCGCGGAGCTGCGGCGCTGGGAGGGACTGGGCACGGACATCCGCAGCCTCGCGCGCTCGCCGGACGGGCGGATGTTGCTGGCCGGCACCCAGTATCCGAGTGGCTTCGTCGTGTTCGACCTGGAGCGGGAAGAAGAAGTCCGGCGCGTCCAGCTCGAAGACAGTCCTGGTTCAGCGGAGTGGCTGGTGTTCTCGCCGGATGGCGGCAGCCTGTTGGTGCTGGAGAACAGCAACGAGCCTTTTCGGCTGTCTGTCTTCGATACGGCGAACTGGAGCCCGCGCTGGTCCGTCCAGGGGGATGCCGAGTGCGGGCCGCCATGGGTGCACTTCACGCCAGAGGGTGCGTTCATCCGGTGCAAGCAGTCAGGGGCCGGCTTGAGGTGCATGGTGCGCACGTATGACGCCCGGACGGGGGAGTGTGTGGGCGACGTCGAGCAACGCGTATCCAACAGCGCGAGTCAGGTGCTCCCCGATGGTCGTCGGGTGCGAATCCTGAATCGACGGTTGCTCTTCACTCGAGGCGAGGCGCTGGAGGAGTGGGTGGAGCTGTCGAGCTCATACGGTTGCGCTGGCTGGAGTTTCGCCATCTCCCCCGATGGTCGATGGGCGTCGTTCGCGAAGCGGGAGTCCTGGGCCCTCCTGCTGGTGGACCTCCAGACCCGGCGCGAGGTGCCAGGGCCCGCGCATCGCCACGGGGTGGAGCAGCTCACCTTCTCTTCCGACGGGAGGCACCTCCTCACTGCTGCGGGAGATGGCACGGTCCGGGTGTGGGACCGCGACTCAGGCCGGGAGGTGCGTCGTGAGTCGTTCGCATCGGAGGGGGCCTGCGTCCATGTGAGGGGCGGGCGTGTATTCAGGCTGTTGCCCCAGCATGGGGGCATGAGACTGAGCGGCCTGCTCGGAGGGGCTGACGTGGAACTGGAGGAGAGATGCTCCAACGGTTCGTCGACGGTCTGGTCCGACGACATGGGGATGCTGGCGGAGAGTGAGAGCTGGTACGAGCATCGCTGGATACGTGTCGTCGACGCGCGGACCGGACGGCCTCTCTGGAGGAAGGACCTCGCGCCCGAGGACCTCGCGCTGCGTATGCTGTCCCGGTCGGGGCGGCTCGGCGTCATCTCACGCAGATGTCCGCCGCCAGGGGACCACACCGTCGAGCTGCGGCTGGTGGACCTGGAGAAGGATGAATGGCTGTCCTCGGTCCATGTGTCGAAGGGGAATTGCTTTCGAGCCATCACTCCGGATGACAAGTGGGTCGTGCTCCAGAAGGAGTACGGGCACGTGCTCCTGGTGGAGCTCGAGCACCCGAATCGTCAAGTCCGGCTGGAGGTCCCCGACCCCGCGTTCGCGGTGACGTGTTCCCATGACGGACTGCTCGTGGCCACGGGTGACATGGCGGGCCGAGTGAGGGTGTGGAGCCGCGAGGGGACGCTCCTGGCCACGCTCGAAGGCCACGCCCATTCGGTTGGCGCGCTGGCGTTCTCGGAGGATGGCGCCTTCCTGGCCTCGGGGGGCTACGACGCCGTGGCCCTCATCTGGCCTCGGAGCGCGTGGACTCAGTCCAGCGCCGACTCCGAGGTGACGATGCCGTCCGCATCCGCGTAGAGGCGATGTCCGGGCTTGAAGATGACGCCCGCGAAGCGCACCTCCGTATCTCGCTGTCCCTCGTTGCGCTTGGAGCTCTTGAGCGGATGCGTGCCCAGGGCCTTCACGCCGATGGCCGTGCGGCCCACTTCCTCCGAGTCCCGGATGCAGCCGTTCACGATGATGCCCGCCCAGCCGTTCTGCTGCGCGAGCAGCGCGAGCTGGTCGCCCACCAGCGCGCAGCGACGGCTGCCACCGCCATCCACCACGAGCACTCGCCCCGCGCCTGGTTCCTCCAGGGCCTTGCGGACGAGCGAGTTGTCCTCCGGCGCGCGCACGGTGCTGATGAGGCCCGAGAACGTGGTCCGCCCGCCGTAGTCGACGAAGCCGGGCTCGGCGACCTGGAAGTGGGCCGTGCCCGAGTGGGTGTCACACAGGTCCGCCGTCTTGAAGTCCATGGGAGTCTCCTGGGTCCTCGGGTCCGCCGTCACATCGCTGTATCAGCGCGTCTTCCAGGTCCATGATGCCCCGGCCTCTCGCTCGGATGTGCGTCCTGGTGTGATTTTCCAGGGATACGTTGCCGACGTCTCAACGCTACGTGTCCATAACCGACACTCGACAGGACGGAGAAGCGGCGAGCATGGGGGCAGGCGAGAGGAGAGGCGGGAGACGTCGCGGCGCGTGCTATGGAACGCGGCATGAATCACGCTCACAGTCAGTCCCTGTTCGCCCGCGCGCAGGCGCGCATCCCGGGTGGAGTGAACTCTCCGGTGCGCGCCTTCCGTGGCGTCGGCGGGGACCCTGTCTTCTTCCGTGAGGGCTCCGGAGCCTGGCTCACCGACGTGGATGGCAACCGCTACGTCGACCTGGTGGGGAGCTGGGGGCCGCTCATCCTTGGCCACGCCTACCCGCCCATCGTGGAGGCCATCATCGACGCGGCTCGGCGCGGCTCGTCGTTCGGCGCGCCCCATGCGGGCGAGGTGGAGTTCGCGGAGCTCATCTGCGGGACGATGCCGGTGGTGGAGATGGTGCGGCTGGTGTCCAGCGGCACGGAGGCCACGGTGGCCGCCATCCGCGTGGCGCGAGGCTTCACCGGTCGCGAGCACATCCTCAAGTTCGAGGGCTGCTTCCACGGCGCGGGAGACCCGTTCCTGGTGAAGGCGGGCAGTGGCGTGGAGACGCTGGGCCTGCCGGACTCGCCGGGCGTGCCCGCGGCGCTGGCGAAGCTCACGCTCACCGCGCCCTATAACGACCTGGCGGCGGTGGAGCGCATCTTCGCGGAGAAGGGGCAGGACATCGCCTGCGCCATCATCGAGCCGGTGGTGGGCAACATGGGCGTGCTGGTGCCCAAGCCGGGCTACCTCCAGGGCCTCCAGGCCCTGTGTCAGAAGCACGGCGTGCTGCTGGTGCTGGACGAGGTGATGACGGGCTTCCGGCTGGCGCGCGGTGGGGCGCAGGAAGTGTACGGGCTGAAGCCGGACCTGACGACGATGGCCAAGGTGATTGGCGGCGGCATGCCGCTGGGCGCCTATGGCGGTCGCGCGGACATCATGCGGAAGGTGGCGCCGGCGGGGCCCGTGTATCAGTCCGGCACGTTGTCCGGGAACCCGGTGGCGGTGGCGGCGGGGCTGGCGTGTCTCAAGGCGCTGGCGGCGCCGGGGACGTACGCGCGGCTGGAGCAGGTGAGCCGGATGCTGGAGGAGGGCTTCATCGCCGAGGCGAAGGCCGCCGGTGTGCCCGTCACCGTCAACCGCGTGGGCAGCATGCTGACGGTGTTCTTCACGGCGGAGCCGGTGTTCGACTACACGAGCGCGAAGACGTCTGACACGGGGCGCTTCGGACGCTTCTTCCACGCCATGTTGGACGCGGGCGTGTACCTGCCGCCGAGCCAGTACGAAGCGGCCTTCGTCTCGCTGGCCATTGGCGAGGCAGAGGTGGCGCACGTGCTCGGGGCGGCGAGAAAGGCCTTCCGCTCGCTTGGCCAGACCGGTTGAGCCGACGCCCCTCGAGGGGCCCGTTCGCTTCGGTCCCTATACCCTGGTGCGCCGCATTGGCGCCGGGGGGATGGGAGAGGTCTTCCTCGCGCGCGAGGAGGCTCCGCGCCGCGCATGTGTGGTGAAGAAGGTCCTGCCGCAGCTCATGGAGAGCCCGCAGTTCGTGGGGCGCTTCCGCGACGAGGCCCGGGTGGTGGTGCGGCTGACGCATCCCAACATCGCCCGCGTGTATGCGATGGGCGAGGTGGAGGGGCAGCTGTACCTCTCCATGGAGTACGTCCGGGGCAAGACGCTGAGCCGGCTCTCGTATCGGCTGCGGCAGCTGGGGCGGATGATGCCCTTGGGTATCATCCTGCATCTGGGCGAGCGGCTGTGTGAGGGATTGGCCTATGCGCACGATGCCACGGATGAAGAAGGGCACGCGTTGCATCTGGTGCACCGGGATTTGTCACCGGCCAATGTGTGTATCAGCTACGACGGCGAGGTGAAGATCATCGACTTCGGCGCGGCGCAGTCCACGCTGAAGGAGCAGCAGACGGCGCCCCGGGTGGTGATTGGGAATCTGACGTACATGTCGCCGGAGCAGGCGCGCAAGCGCTTCGTGGACCGGCGCGCGGATGTGTACGCGGTGGGCGTGTTGCTGTGGGAGCTGTGCGCGTGGAAGCCGCTGTCGCAGCGGGGAGACCCGGTGGAGCGCTGGCGCCGCGCGGCGTATCCGCAGTGGGAGAACGCGGGGAAGCATCGGCAGGGGCTGCCGTCGAGCGTGGATGCGTTCCTGATGCGCGCGCTGACGGCGGAGCCGGCGAATCGTTTCCCGGACGCGGCGGCGATGGGGGCGGAACTCGCGCGACTGAAGGCGAAGCTCGCGCCCGGCGTGGGGGACGCGGAGCTCGCGAGGCTGCTGGCGCTGGTCTTCCCGCGCGAGAAGAAGGCGGAGGAGAAGCTGCTCGAGGAGCTGCTGCGCGAGGAGGCGAAGCGCTCGCATACCGAGCCGGAGCTCGTCGCGACGCTCACCCCGCCGACGGCGCTCGCGTTCGAGCACAATGCCATCTACACGCCGGATGACTTCGTTCCGTCCGAGCGGGCGCAGGTGGGCCCGCGGCCCGAGGCCGAGGATGAGCCGACGCGCGCGGCCGGTGCTCGCGGTCCGGGCGAGGATGAGCCGACGCATGTCGCTGGCGGGCGTGGCCCCGGTGAGGATGAGCCGACGCATGTGGCGGGTGGACGCGGCCCCGGCGACGATGAGCCGACGCGCGCGGATGCTCCGAGGAGAACCGCGTCGAGTGAGTTGCGACATGCGGTGGGGCTGCAAGGTCCCGGCGACGATGAGCCGACGCGCGCGGCTGGTCCGAGGCGAACTGCGTCGAGCGAGTTGAGACACGCGGTGGGGATGCAAGGCCCCGGCGACGATGAGCCGACGCGCGCGGCTGGTCCGGTGCGAACAGGGTCAGGCGAGCCGAGACAGGGCCCCGGCGACGATGAGCCGACGCGCGCTGCTGGTCCGAGGAGGCCGGGGTCAGGCGAGCCGAGACAAGGTCCTGGCGACGACGAGCCGACGCGCGCGGATGGATGGGGAAACGCCGACGAGGATGAACCCACCGCCGTGGCCGTGCCTCCGCGAGTGGACGCACCGCGTGTCGATGACCCACTGGCGACGATGCCTCTCCGGGCGGAAGACCTCGCAGCGCGGACCGCGCAATACGGAACCTACCTCTCGGAGTCGGACGCGAGTTCCGAGCGTGGAGGTGTCGGCACAGGGACTCGCTCGAAGCCCACGTCTCCCGTCGAAGCGACCGAGGCCCTGGATGCGGCGAAGGTCCTCGTGGCCATCGAGCAGGCGGCCTCCGCGCGAGCCAGTGGTGCCCACGAGCCCCTGTTCCCGCCGGGCGCCGAGGACACGGTGACGCCCGCCATGTCGCGACACGCCCCCCGACGCGCGCCGCGTGAGACGCAGGTCGGCTTCGGTATCGACATCTCGCAGACGGTGGCCACGGAGGCCCTCGAGGCGCGTCGACTGGAGCTGGTGCGCGCCATCACCGGTGACGGCGAGGTCCTCACCGCGGAGCCCGAGCCCTCCGGTGGATGGCTTCAGGGCTCCCGCGTCTGGCTCGCCGTCGCGCTGTTCACGGGCGCGTCGCTGCTGGGGCTGCTCGTGGCCTGGCTCACGATGTGGCGCTGACAGCCCACCCTCCTCTCGACTTCAAGTCACGGAACGGCCAGCAGCGGGCGCGTGGAAGCGGGTGAATCCAACGGCAGGTAGAGGCGGAAGCACGTGCCGGTGCCCGGCTGGGAGTCGAGGGTGAGGTGTCCCTGGTGGGACTCGATGATGCGCTTCACCACGGCGAGCCCCAGTCCGGTGCCCTTGGCCTTGGTGGTGAAGAAGGGCTCGAAGATGCGCGCGCGCACCTCGGCGGTGATGCCCGGACCGGTGTCGCTGAACTCCACCATGACCTCGGGCGCACCCGCGGCGCGGCGCACCGCGGCCCGCAGGCGTCCTCCTTGTGGCATGGCCTGCATCGCGTTGATGGCCAGGTTGAGGAAGGCCTGACGCATCATCCGCTCGTCCACTGTGACGGGCGGGACGTCCTCCTCCAAATCCAGCTCCACGCGGACCGCACCGGGTGACTCCGCGAGCGCCCCGCGCACCGCGTCTTCCACCAGCGGCGCCAGGGGCACTGGATGGGGATGCGGCGCGGGAGGTCGAGCGAAGGTGAGCAGGTCCGCGACGATGCGGTTGAGGCGGTCCGCCTCCTCCGCGACGATGTCCACCAGGGGCTCGGCCGGACTGCCCGGGCCGATGATTCTGCGGATGGAGGCCACCGAGTTGAAGATGGCGCCCAGGGGATTTCGCACCTCGTGGGCCACCACGGCGGACAGCTCGCCCAGGGCCGCCAGTCGCTCGCGACGCACGAGCTGCTCCTGCGTCCGGGCCAGCTCCACGTAGCTGTCCTTCAAATCCTCCACCAGTCGCGCGCCCTCCAGGGCCAGTGCGAGCTGGTTGGCGATGGCGCTCGCCCGCTCGATTTCAGCGGGGGAGAAGCGGCGGGTCCTCCGTGTCTCCGTGGCGACCATGACCCCGACGGGCCTGTCCCGCACCACCAGGGGCAGCACCAGGAACGCCTGCGCGGAGGAGCTGTCTCGCAGCTCCTGGTCCACCCGGACGTCGGTGACGGCGTCCTCCACCATCACCAGCTCGCGCGTCAGGAAGGCCAACCCGGTGGCGGACGCATCCGGTGCGCCCGCGGGCAGGCAGCGTCCGAGCAGCTCCGGGTGGCTGCCACTCACCGCGCGGACCTCCAGCCACTCGCCCGTGGAGTTCGGCATGAGGACATAGGCATCCGGTGTATCGATGATGCGCGCGAGGCTGGTGACCCCGGTGGCCAGCAGCTTGTCGAGCTCCAGCGTGGTGGCCAGGGCCCGCGCCACCTCGTGCAGCAGCGCCATGTCCTCGGCGCGTCCCCGCAGCTCCTGCAACAGTCGATGTGTCTCGATGGCCGCCGCGAAGTGGGTGCCCATCGCCTGCAGCGTCTCCAGCTCCAGCGGAGTGAGGTACCTGGGCTCACGGAAGAGGATGCTGAGCGTGCCCACGCCTCGGGAGCGCACGCGCAGGGGGATGATGACCAGCGTCTGGAAGCCGCGCTGTCGCAAGTCCTCGCGCAGCCCGTTCGGGCAGTCTTCCACCTCCACCACCAGCGGCGCGCCCTCCTGCTGGGCCTGGTTGCACAGTCCTCCCGCCAGCCACAGCCGCGCGAAAGGGTCCGTGTCCGCGTCGTCCAGGTCCATGCCGCGCGCGTACGCCAGCTCCATCTGGTTCTCTTGAGGGAGCAGGATGGTCACCGCGTCGCAGGCCACCAGCCCGACGATTTCCTCCGTGCCCGGCCCGAAGAAGGCGCGCGGGTGAGGCGCCGACGCCGCCTCCGAGGCCAGTCGGTTGAGCGCCGCCAGCGCCGTGTTCTGCGCGGACAGCCGGGAGATGGTGAGCGCCGCATCGAGCGCCGCGGACACCTGCGCGCCGAACAGCCGCACCGGCGCCATCTCCTCCTCGCGCAGCCATTCTCCCGCCACCGCCAGCATCGCGCGGGGACGGCCCTCCACGTCGATGCGCACGGCGATGGTGTGGGCCGGCCCGGCCCGGTTCAGCGCGCTCCGAGCGCAGTCCGCCTGGGCGCCGTCGAGGAACCAGGCCGCCTCCTGTGACAAGTCATTCGAGTAGGCCGAGCCCTCCTTCCACGCCCGGAACAGCAGGGACGGCCAGCGGCCCACCACGTCCCGCACCCACCGTCCGCTCATCATCCGCGCGTCCGGAGGCACCAGCGCGACGGGGACGAAGGTCTGCCCCAGCCGCACCCCCTCGCCTTCGGGTGACAGCCACGCGAAGGCGAGCCCCAGCTCCTCGAGCCCGGAGAACACCCGCCGCAGCACCTCGCCCTCGGTGCGCAGGGAGGGCAGCCCCGCGCCCAGCTCCGCCAGCCGTTGGAGCACGCTGCGCCGCAGGCCCCGGGACGTGACGTCGCGCACCAGCGCCACCCAGTCGGGCCCGCTGGGAATGATGGTCATCTCCACCTGTCGTTCTCCCGTTGCCGTGCGAAGCGCCGCCTCGTAGGTGCTGGACACCGATTCGCCGCGCAGTCGGCGTGACTGCTGCTCCATCACTTCCGTCACGCTCGACTCCGTCAGGAGGAGCGTCGCCGGGCGACCCACGATGAGCTCACGTGGGTGCCCCACCAGCATGCCGAGCGCATCATTCACATACACGAAGCGACGCTCGCGGATGACGCAAACGCCGACGGACATCTCGTCGAAGGAGCCATAGGGAGCTCCGCCCCGGATGGATGGATTCACGGCACCCATGACTCTTCCACCGCATGCAAGGGTGGAGAAGTGGGGCTCCCGACACTTAGATGACCAGACCACAGACGCGGCCAACGACTCGCGGTTTTCCCTTACATCGCGAGACGCCCGTGTCATGTGTTGACGCGCGTCACGCGGGATGCGGGCGATGACAGGAAATGATGCGGGCGGGCCCGGAAACGAGGGCTCCGCCCGCGAGTCAGTCCATGAACTCGCCAGGTCTCCCAGCGAGCAGGCGGCGACTCAGGCCGACGCGCCGGGTCCCTGCGCTGAGCCCCGGTGGTGGACCTTCTCGTACAGGCCGATGAGGTCCGCCTGGCCCACGATGTGGCCCTCCATCGCCTTCAACAAATCCCTGCGGGTAGGCCGGCCCAGGTTCGGCAGCACGACGTCCAGGGCGTACAGCTTGAAGAAGTACCGGTGCCGGCCGATGGGGGGCATGGGGCCCCCGTACGCCTGGTGGCCGAAGTCGTTGAGCCCCACCCGCGTCCCTGGGGGCAGCACGTCCACCTGGGCCCCCTCCGGCAGCCCCTGGGCGCCCGGGGGGATGTTGTAGAGGACCTGGTGGCAGAAGATGCGCTGGGGATGCTTGGGGTCCGGAGCATCCGGGTCCTCGACGATGAGCGCCAGGCTCTTCGTCCCGGCGGGTGGGTTCTCCCAGTGCAGGGGTGGGGCGGTGTCCTCTCCTTCGCCGGTGAAGGCGATGGGGATGAGGTCCCCGTCCTTGAAACGGGGGGACGTCAGCACGAGGGGCTTGGGCATGGAGTCCTCCGACAATCGGGATAGGAGCAAGCTGGCGACGCGCACACCCCGGCGCGGATGAGCGACGCCCCGGCCGCTGGGGCGCCGGGCACCAGGGG
>NZ_JABUMQ010000092.1:0-33035 GCF_013336645.1 Myxococcus sp. CA039A
CGGGTGGATCGTTACGCGTGGCGCGACCTGGGGACGCGTCCCCTTTTCTTTCCTTCGTTGAGCTTGCTGCTAGGCGCTCTCTGGTCTCCTGGAACGGACGGCCCGGCGGAGCTATTTCTGGTCTGCGGGGTTTTGCTGGGAGTGGCCGGGCTGGTGCTCGCCCGGCTGCCTGGTGCTCATCTGGCGGTGCTGGGCGCACTCTGGATGGCCGGTGCGGGCCTGGCGCGCTGGGAATCCCAGACCCTGGTTCCGACGGCCCTGGCGAAGGGCGGCGAGGCCGTGGTGGAGGGCGAAGCCGGGCGGGTGGACCTCCTGGACGGAGCCACCCGGGTCCGGCTCGCGGTGGTTCGCGCGGGGCCCGAGGAAGGGGCGCTCGAGAGTGCCCGCTTCAAGCTGAACCTGACGCTTCGCGGAGCCGCGCCGCCACTGCTGCCGGGTCAACGACTGCGGGCAAGGGTTCGCCTTGCTCCGGACGCGCCCGCCGCCAATCCAGGTGAGAAGGACTTCACGTCGGTCCGGCGCAGGCAGGGCGTGGCCTTCACGGGGGCGACGAGCGCGGAGCGTGTGCTGGTGCTGTCGCTCGCGCCCGCGTGGCGCTGGGTGATGGAGGACACGCGGGAGCGGCTCGCCGAGGCGACGCACCGGGTAGCGCCCTCTCGTGACTCCGCGGCCCTCTTCCTCACGCTCGCGGCGGGGCGGCGCGCGGAGCTGGACGCGGATTGGGAGGAGGCCTTCTCCCGGGCGGGTCTCGCGCACGTGCTGAGCGTGAGCGGGCTCCATGTCGCGGCCCTGGCGCTGATGACCCTCGCGCTGTTGCGGCGTCTGCTGGTGCGGGCGGGGGCCCGGTGGCGGAAGCTGGATGCTCGACGGGTGGCGGCACCCGCGGCGGTGCCCTTCGTCTGGGCCTACGTGCTGTTCACCGGCAGCCAGCCGCCGGCGGTGCGCTCAGCCGTGATGGCCACGGTGGTGTTGTTGGGCCTGGCGTGGTGGAAGCGCGCGGACGGGTTGAATGGCCTCTGTGCCGCCGCGCTGGTGCTGGTGCTGTGTGCGCCCTCCAGCGTGGAGGACCTGTCGCTGCGACTGTCGTTCCTCGCGGTGCTCGGACTCGTGCTGCTCGTGCCGGCCCTGCGACTGGCCCTGCCCTTCCCTCGGCCGGACCCGCGCGAGCCACGTCGATGGGCGCGACTGTGGGGGCAGGGACGCGAGGCCGTGGCACAGACGCTGTGCGCGAGCGCGGCGGCAACACTCGCGGGACTGCCCGTGGCGGCGTCGGCCTTCGGGCGGGTGAGCCTCGCGGGGCTCCTCTCCAATGTCGTCGCCCTGCCCCTGTGCGGGCTGCTCACGGGACTCGCGGCGGGCGGGGCTGCGCTGTTCGTGGTGGCGCCTCCCCTGGCGACTCCCGTGCTGTGGGCGGGCGCCTGGGCGTCGGAGGCCCTGCTGTGGCTCACCCGGGTGTTCGCGGCCATGCCCCTGGCCTCGGTGGAGGTACCGCCACTCGGGGCCTGGTCGGCGCTCTATGCCTTCGGATTGTTGACGTGGGCCCTGGGAACGGGCCGGTGGCGCGGGGGCGGATGGCTGGCGCCGGTGGCCCTGGTCGCCGCGGCGCTCGTTCCACGGCTCGCGCCCGAGCCGGGCCTGCGCGTCACCTTCCTCTCGGTCGGCCAGGGAGACGCGGTGGTGCTCAGTTCGCGCGGACACCATGCGCTCGTGGATGGCGGTGGCTCGCCAGGAGGCGCCGACACGGGGCTGCGCTTCGTCGTCCCCTACCTCCGACACCAGGGCATCTCCACACTGGACCTGACGGTGCTGTCCCATCCGCATCCGGACCATGCGCTCGGGTTGGTGTCCACGCTGGAGCACGTGCCCACCGCGCGCCTGTGGTTGCCGGCGGGCGACGAGGGCGGACCGCTGTCTCGGCAGGTGGTGTCGGCCGCGCGCGATGCGAGCGTGGAGGAAGTGCAGGCCGGACATCCCTCGCTGCTCCTGGGCGAGGCGACGGTGGAGGTCCTGGGCCCGCCGGGGGACGCGGAGCGCGAGCTGTTGGAAGGCGTGAATGACCGCAGCGTGGTGCTGCGGGTCCGCCACGGTGACGTCACGGTGCTGCTGCCCGGAGACATGGAGCATGACGCAGAGGAGCTTCTGGCTGACAGCCTGGGCCCGGTGACGGTGCTGAAGGCCCCGCACCACGGCTCACGCACGTCCTCCACGCAGGCCCTGGTGGACCGCATACGCCCCAAGCACGTGGTGTTCTGTGTCGGCCGGCGCAACCGCTTCGGTTTTCCCCATCCGGAGGTGGAGGCGCGCTATCGCGCAGCGGGCAGCGAGTGTTGGAGGACGGACATCGACGGCGCCGTCACCGTGGAGAGTGACGGGCGGGATGTCCGGCTGGTCCCTCACCTGACGCGCGAGCCCGCCGGTGAGGACGCTCGACTTGCCGTTGATGCGCGGCATTCCCATCGTTGAGGCGATGAATCCCGAGGACATCGACCTGCGGCAACTGACGGCGGACCTGAAGGACGCGCTGGGCCCTGGAGAACCCGTGGGCTACCTGCGCGGCAAGTCGCTCATGCGGGACTTGCTCGTGGACATGAAGGGCTTCTCCCAGCAGGAAGCCGAGGAGCTCATCGATACGCTGGAGCTCCAGGGCTACCTCCGCTTCCTCGGGGACCCTTCCGAGCGCTCCGTGGCGGATGCCCAGTGGGACATCACTCCGCACGCGTGAGCGCGCGGGGCACGGTCGTCTTCACTGGAAGGTCAGCCACGCGAAGCGCGGCAGTGCATGGAAGTCACCGACGAAGAGGGGCGAGAAGGCCTGCCCCTCCACGGTGCGGCGGCCATGGTGCTCCAGGCGGTAGAGATTGAAGCGCCAGCGCGCTCCCGGCTGGGGAGGCACCTGGGGGACCTCGGCGAGCTTCGCGAAGGGAATCCGCATCTCCACGGACCAGCCCTCGTCCTTGTCGGAGGCGTCGTCCAGCGTGCCCCGGACCTTCACCGCCGTCGTCATCCCCGAGTCCCAGGACAGGTCCATTCCCTGCCGACGCGCGGGGAAGTACGCATCGAAGTTGACGTTGTGCGGTGACACCTGCAGCTCGTTGTACGTGCGCCCGTCCGCGTTGGCGTCGAGGAAGATTTCCACCACCTCCTGCTCGTAGATGGGGTCGTCGCGCTTGCGCAGCGTGCCCCAGACGTCGGGGTCCTCGCTGTCGAAGGCCACATAGAGGTACGCGTTGTCGTAGGCGAGACGCGCCTCGGTGCGCAGTCGCACCGCGCGCCCGTCGAAGCTGCCCCTCAACACCACGGGCGCGGCCTCCTTCCAGACCGCGTCGTCGAGCACACCGTCGATGGTGGGCGCGGTGCCCGCCCTGCGGACGACATACTCGGGCAGCTCCGGAGCCGCGCCGCCGAGCTGGGGACCAAGCATTCGGTGTGCCCCGTCGTGAGAGGCGGCGTCATCCACAGGCAGCCGCTCGTCGCCGCGCCAGAAGCCCAGCATCGCCCGAGAGGGCACGGGCGGCATCGGCACGGAGTGGATGTCCTCGACGACCTTGCCCACCGGCCATGAGGCCAGCGGCGCCGCGCCGTCCTGAATCTCGTGGTCCGCGTTGACGAGCATTCCGCCGGTCGCCGCGTCCACCACGTGGACGAAGAAGCCATACCCCTGCGGAGGCGGACGCACCGCCTGGAAGTAGTGCGCCAGCCGGACCTGCTCGCCCGGGGTGGCATGAGCGGGCGTCACCTTCGAGCCCAGGTACACCACCGAGCCCCCCGCGAACGTGGCGCCGCTTCGGTACGTCAGGTCCGAGGGCGCGGCGTCCAGGACGCGGGCCTTCGCGGGCTCGGGCAGTCGGGACGTGCGCGGCTTGGGGCCCGCCTGTTCATCGCGGCACGCGGCCACGAGGCACGAGAGGGTCAGGAGAAGGACGGTGGAAGGGGTGCGCATCGGCGGCGGGCATCCTAGCGACTTCACGGTGGAGAGTGGGCCCGTTCGCCACGAAGGGAAGCCCTGGCGACCCTCCGCGCACCTGCCCGGCCGTGCCCTCTGCGTCCCATTCGCGGGGCGCAGGCTCCATCTTCAAGCCGGCATCTTCCGGGAGGTTTCGCCCATGTCGCGTAGTCGGTTGCTCGCGCCCACGGCCCTGCTCTGCGCGGTGTTGGCACCCCTCTTCGCGATGGCGGCTTCCGACGACTCCGTATCCACGGGCTCCACCTGGCTGGACGCGAAGCCCCTGCCCTCCTGGAACACGTCGGGCGCTCGCCTGCCCAAGGCGCTCCCGGGCGATGGCCAGTCCCTTCGCACCGGACGCTGCGCACGGTTCGCGCGCAAGCCCACCACCGCGTCGGACCGGGCCTTGGTGAAGGCGGGGTGGACGCTGCTGGGCCCGCTCCAGGTCTTCGACACGACGGAGGTCATCACCGCCGCCGCGGAAGGCGACGGCATGTGCCGCGCCATGGGCTTCCAGGTGTTCGTCTTCGTCGACGGCCGCTTCGCGGGCACCCTGGCACCGGAGCCGATGACGGACCGCTTCGACGGAGCCATGGGTGAGGTCCGCCTCTACAGCCCCAGGAACCTGACGGCTACCGTGCGTCGCTACGCCGCGGACGACCCGCTCTGCTGTCCATCGCGACAGGGCTCCGTGCAGTACGAGCTCCAGCCAGGCCCCAAGGGGCCCGTGGTGACGGCGACCCAGGCCACGACGAGTCCCACCCCACCGCAGTGACGAAGGGCCCACGACATGGACACGCCCGCGACGGTTCCGCCCGAACTCGAGAAGGAGATCGCCGACGCGCTCCTCCACCTCCGTCCCGCGCATGAGCGGCGCCGTGAGTACGTGCTGGAGCTCCTGGCCACCGTGCTGCTGGCCCTCGCCACCGTCGGGTCCGCATGGACCGCCTACCAGTCGACCCGGTGGAGCGGAGACCAATCCTTCCAGTACAGCAAGGCGAACGCGCTGCGCGCCGAGTCGGTGCGCGCCTCCACGACGATGGCGCTGCTGGTTGAAATCGACACCAGCCTCTTCGAGAGCTGGGCGGACGCGTGGACCGACGGCGACTCGCAAAGGCTCGACTTCTACGAGCGCCGCTTCCGGGAGGAATTCAGACCCGCCTTCGAAGCCTGGCGCGCGGAGGCAACCCGCCCGGGCGAGGCTCCAGAGGGAACGCCCTTCACCCGACCCGAGTACCACCCCGCCACGCTCGACAAGAGTCGGGAGCTGGCCGCAGAAGCCGAGAAGGCCTTCGAACAGGCGCGACAGTCCAACCAGAACGGCGACAACTTCACCTTCTGCGTCGTCCTCTTCGCCTCCGTCCTCTTCTTCGCGGGCGTGTCGACGAAGCTGCTCCACCCCTCGCTGAAGATCGCCCTCCTCGCGCTGGCAGGGGTGATGATGGTGGTGGCGACCCTCTACATGTTCTCGCTGCCACAAAACATCGGCTTCCGAATCCAGTAAGCCGGAGTGCCGGGAAGGATGCGCCGGCCAGGACGTCGCGGCTTCGCGCGCATTACGAAGGGGCATGCGCCCCTTTCTCACGGCCACGTGGCGGTACCTCGTGATGCTCAACTACGAGGTGGACCCGAAGGTGCTCGCGCCGCTCGTGCCGCGGGGCACGGAGCTGGACACGTGGCAGGGGAAGACCTTCGTCAGCATGGTGGGCTTCCGCTTCCTGGACACCCGCGTGCGCGGACTCGCGGTGCCCTTCCACCGGGAATTCGACGAGGTGAACCTGCGCTACTACGTGCGCCATCGCGGCCCCGAAGGCTGGCGGCGCGGCGTGGCCTTCGTGCGGGAGCTGGTCCCTCGCTGGGCCATCGCCACCGTGGCGCGCGTCGTCTACAACGAGCCCTATCTCGCGCTGCCCATGCGGCACATCGTGGAGATGGAGGGCGCCGAGCAGGGCGCTCCGGGCCGGCTGGAATACGCGTGGAAGCACGAGGGCCGCTGGCAGCGCCTGGCGGCGAGCACTCGCGGCCGCCCTGTCGCCAGCGCCCCCGACTCGCAGGAAGCGTTCATCACCGAGCACTACTGGGGTTACACGCCCCAGCGCGATGGCGGCTGCGCCGAGTACCGCGTGGAGCACCCGCGGTGGTCCGTGTGGCAGGCGGACGACGTGGCCTTCGACTGTGACGTCTCGCGGCTGTATGGCGACCGCTTCACGTCCGTCCTGAGCGGGACTCCCACGTCGGCGTTCGTCGCGGATGGCTCGGGCGTGGCGGTGTATCCGGGCGAGCGTCTCGCCGTGGGGATGGACTGACGCCGTCCCGGACGCTCACGCCCGGTAAGCGCGCGATTCCCCGAGCGGCGTGCCGGTCCGCGCGTTGCTCCACGTCGGGCCATGCGCTTCGAGTTCCAACACCTGGGCACCACCACGCCCTTCGAACTGCCCGAAGGACACCACCTGCTGGGCGGCGGTCCCGACGACCACATCCGCCTGGAGTCCCTCCCGCCCAAGCTGTTGACCCTGCGCATCGAAGGGTCCCAGCTCATGGTGGAGGCGACGCGGACCTTCAACGTCAACGGCGTGCTCGTGCCACCCGGTGTGTCCCGACTGGTCCTCCCGGGTGAAGTGCTGGGACTGCCCGACACGATGCTCCTGAGCGTGCTGCCGGAAGCCCCCATGGAGCGCGGCCTGGGCACGGTCGCCGTGCTCAAGGGATTGCTCACGGGCCTGGACGCACCCGCCCCGTCCCGAGCCGCCACCCTCACCTGTCTGACGGGGCTGGACGTGGGCCGCACCCACGCGCTCGCGGAGGCACGCACCAGGCTGGGTCGCGGCCAGGAGGCGACGCTGCGCCTTCGAGACCGCGCCGTCTCGCGCAGCCACGCCTGCATCCTCCACGACGAGGACGAGGGCACCTTCACCCTGGAGGACCTGGGCAGTCCCAACGGTGTCTTCGTCAATGGTCAGCGGGTGAGAGAACAGGTGCCCCTGTCCGATGGCGACGTCCTGGAGCTGGGCCGGACGCTGCTGCGATTCCAGGCCCCGCTGGAGGAACTCGCACCTGATTCCGTCGCCAGTGAGCCCCCTTCACGGCCCCCGGAAGGAATCGTCGAGGTTCCGACACCCGACGGCGAGGGGGCCGAGGCAAAGGGGCCCTCGGAGGCTCGGCCCACCGTGCGCCGCGCTCACGCGGAATGGTGGCTCATTGGATTGGGCGGAGCGGCGGCGCTGGCGGGGTTGCTCGTCACCTATGTGCTGGCGACGGGATAGTCAGCCCGGCAGAGGCCCCAACCCGGCACGTTCGACGAGAATCCGGGCGAGCGTCTGGTGGTGCCGGAAGAAGCTCGTGAAGTGTACGAATCCCCACTGTCCACGAATCGCGTAGACGGTGACGGGCCCCGGCAGGACGTCCACGTTGCGGATATCCGCGAAGGAGAACCGCCGGGTTCGCACCATGCCCCGGTAGGTGATGCCCCGGGCATCCACGACGATGAGCGTTCGCGCGTAGTACGTGAGCGAGACGCCGAAGAAGAGGATGAAGAAGCCCGCCGAGAGGAAGGTCTTCAGCGGGACCCCTTCGAACTTGAAGAGGTAGAGAAGCACCGCCACCCAGAGCAGGCCAGCCACCGCCATCGAGGCCGCCAGCCCCCGACGGGGGCGGAAAACCTGCCGTTCGTCCATCTCCGCGTCGCGCACGGCCATGCATCCAAATTAGTGCCTGGGACTGACAGGATCCACCTGCCCCGGCGCCCGCCTGCCAGCCGGTCAACGCAGCTTCGTGGCCTTCTGTCGAGATTCCTCCTGGAGCTGAGGTCGGACATCCGCGGCGGACGAAGCGGCGTAGCGCTCGTAGAGGCCACGGGCCTCGGCGTTGCGACCGAGGGCGCGGTAGGACTCTGCCAACCCGTAAAGGGGGGAGGCCACCTGGGGCTCCAACTCCAACGCGAACTGGTAGTCCGCCGCGGCCTCCGCGTAGCGACGCAGGCCGATGTTCGCGCTGCCGCGCGCGGTGTAGGCGACCGCCAGCATGGGCTCGAGCTGGATGGCCTGGGTCAGATGCGTCAGCGCGGTGGCGAAGTCCCGTGCACCGATGCGCTGCACGCCCTGCTCATAGGCTCGCCGGGCCTGGGCACGCGTCGTGTCAGCGACAGGTCCGGAGCCAGGTGCCTGCCCCGCGGCCTGGGGTGAAGCGCCCGCCTGGGCCAGCTTCGCGCGAGCCCGGGTGATGTTGTCCTGCGCGCTCTGACGGATGGCGGCGTCCTGCGTGAGCCGCGTCGCCGTCTCCCACTTCTCCACCGCCTGCCCGTAGTAGCCGAGCACCGCCAACGCATTGCCCAGCTTGAAGAGGGCCTCCACATGGCTGGCGTCCGCGTGCGACGCGTCCAGGAACGCGAAGGCCGCCTCACGGTAGCGGCGCTCCTTCATCAGCGCATCGCCATCACGGATGCGCGAGGCCGCGAGCGCCGGGTTCGACGGCCGCTCCTGGGAGCCCTCCGTGGCCGCGCGTGTCGACGGGAAGGGCAGCGGATCCTGCGCGGCGTTCCCCGTGGATGAGGCCGACTCAGCTTGGGCAAGCCCCACCGCCGGGCCCGCGCTCCCCGCCGGAGCGACAGTCCCAGCCTGAGCAGCAGTCCCCTTCTGCGCGCTGCTCCCCTCCGGGGAGGCACTTCCCGCCACGGGCGTGGCGCTCGGGGTGCTCCCCTTCTCACGCACGCCACTCGCGGGCTCCGCGCTCCCCACGGGAGGGACGGCCTCGCTCGCGGGAACAACGGATGAAGGTGGCGGCGCGGCGGCGACACGCGGGCCCGTGCGCTCGGCTGTCGCGGGCAGGGGCACTCCGCCCAGGGCCTTCAGGTGCCCTCGCGCCTTCTGCACCCAGATCTGCTCCGAGGGCCGCCGCTCAAGGGCGATGTAGCCCTGATACGCGGCAATCGCCTGGGCCTTGTCACCAAGCTGACGGTGGCTCTCCGCCAGTCCGTAGTAGCCGTCCGCGTCGTCGGGCTCGAGCTGGACGTAGCGCGCATACGCTCGCGCGGCGGTGGAGGCATCCCCGGCCTTGCGCGCGGCATAGCCCAGGTTGAAGAACGCCATCTTGTGCTGGGGGTCCGCGTCCGTGGCCTCGATGAAGCGCGCCATGGCGTCCTTCAGCTGGCCCTGGCGGAACAGGACACTGCCCAGGCCATTGAGCGCCGGGGCGTATCCAGGCGTGGCGGCCAGCGCCTCGCGATAGGCGATGGCGGCCTCATCCAGACGACCACCGGAGAGCGCTGACTCACCGCGAGCGAAGGCAGCCCGGGCGGGCTCGGAAGGCTCCGCGGCGCCGAGCAGCAACACCGCGGTCAGGGCGATGACGGACCTGCTCACGAAAACCATGACGTCCCCCAGGGGGTGGCTCCCGACTGCCGTAGCAGAAACCGGGGACGGCGTCACGGCGCTCCCGCACCCTCGGTGGGAAGTTTCCTCCGAGGGTGCGCTTCCCCGCCTTAGCTGCGGAAGGGGTTCTGCAGCAAAACCGTCTCGCCACGGTCAGCGCCCACGGAGACGCACACCACGGGGACGCCGCTGATCTCCTCCACGCGACGGACGTAGCGCTTCGCGTTCTCCGGCAGCTCGTCGAAGCTGCGCACGCCGGCGAGCTTCTCGTCCCAACCGGGCAGTGTCTCGTAGATGGGCTTGACGCGCGCCAGGTCCTCGTAGTCCCCGGGCAGCTCGGTGACCTTCTGGCCATCCAGGTCGTACGCGTTGCAGAGCTGGAGCGACTTGAGCCCGCTGAGCACGTCGAGCTTGGTGAGCGCGATGCCCCACAGGCCGTTGACGCGCACCGCGTAGCGCAGCACCACGCCATCCAACCAGCCGCAGCGGCGGGGGCGACCCGTCGTCGCGCCGAACTCATCACCGACCTTGCGCAGCTGATCGCCAATCGCGTCGTTCAGCTCCGTGGGGAACGGACCGCCGCCCACGCGCGTGGTGTAGGCCTTGCTGATGCCCATCACCTTGTCGATGGCCGTGGGCCCCAGGCCCGAGCCCACCGCCGCGTTGCCGGCCACGCAGTTCGACGACGTGACGAAGGGATAGGTGCCGTGGTCCACGTCGAGCAGCGTGCCCTGCGCGCCCTCGAAGAGGATGCGCGCGCCCTTGCGCACCTGCTCCGCGAGGAACAACGAGGCGTCGTGCACGTAGGGCTTGAGTCGCTCGCCCAGCGCGGAGAACTCGGCCAGGACCTGCGGCACCTCCAGCTGCGGCACCGGAACGCCCGCCTTCGCGCACAGTTCCTTGAGCTCCTCGAGCGCCTGCGGCAGCCGCTCCTCGATGCGCTTGCGCAGCCGGTCCGAATTGAGCAGGTCACGCATGCGGATGCCCCGGCGCGCGACCTTGTCCTCGTAGGACGGGCCGATACCGCGACCGGTGGTCCCAATGGCGCTGCCACCGCGGGCCTTCTCGCGGAAGCTGTCCAGCAGCTTGTGCCACGGGAAGATGACGTGGGCATTGTCGGAGATGAGGAGCTGCGAGTCCTCCTTGAGGAAACCGCGCGCCTTGAGCGCATCGATTTCACCCACGAGCACCGCGGGGTCCACCACCACTCCGTTGCCAATGACACACGTCTTGCCCGGGTGGAGGATGCCCGAGGGAATCAGGTGAAGGACGGTCTTCTGGCCACCCACCACGAGCGTATGGCCCGCGTTATTGCCGCCCTGGAAGCGGACGACCAACTGGGCATGCTCGGTAAGCAGGTCGACGACCTTGCCCTTACCCTCATCTCCCCACTGCGCTCCGATGACGACGACGTTCGGCATGGTGCCCGCCGCTTAGCACGCGGAAGGGGCCGGGTGACAGTGTTCCGAGAAGCCACAATGCAGGGCCTGGCAGGTCGCCACCTCTCGTCCCGCCCAGGCACCTCGGACCTCTCCTCGGGCCAGCGCCCGCGCGCCGTCGGCGAGCCGCCTGGCCGCTTCCTCTTGACCCACCCCGTCCATGCTCCACTCGGGCTCGGGCCGGGCCTCGCCCAGGAAGACCACGCCCACACGGACGGGGACTCCAGGCCGCACCATCCGTCGAGCCGCCAACGCCAGCGCCGCCAGCTCGTGTGTATACGCGGCGGCCCCCAGGGGATGTCGTCCACCCGACTTGTAGGCGACCACCACCGCCTCACCGCGAGGTGATTCCCACAGGACATCCACCTCGCCCTCCAGGGAGACGCCGTCCTCCAGGGACAGCGAGAAGGCCAGGCTCCGGTGCACCATGCGCGAGGGAGACTCCGCCACCGAGCGAGCGAAGTCCGTGACGAGGAAGCGCTCCACCGTCGACAGGACGTCCTCCATGCCCTCGTCGTCCGGAAGCGAGCCTGCCTCGCGCAACAATGACTCCAGATGCGCTCGGCGCTCCGTCACGTCCACGTCACGCGCCGAGGCGAGTCGCAGGTCCGCTCTCCGCAACAACTCACGCACCAGCTCCGCTGGACTCTTCGCGGGCAGCCACCCCTCCGGGTCGACCAGTAGTGGCGCGTCCCGGACAGGGGCTTCCCAGGGCCAGGGCGCCGCGCGCAACCCCAGCCGGTGCACGTAGTGGAAGCGCCGAGGACAGGCGAGGAAGTCCTGCACCGCGCTCACGGGAGCGGAGACTCCGCCGGGTGACTCGCCCATCTCCACCAGCCCGCCCCGCACGCGCAGCAGCGCGGCCTCCACGCGAGCCCCCGCGCGAGCGAGCGACTCCGGTCCCGGTGGCTCCGGGTCCGCGGGCGGTGGCAGTTCGTCCACGTCCACGTCGTCGACGAACTCGCGCGTGGTGACGTCTTCCAACCGCGCATCGATGAGATGCCACCACGAGTCCTTGCCCGCGCGAGGCTCCTCTCCTCCAGAGAGGACCAACAAGTCCCTCGCGCGCGTGAGGGCCACGTAGAGCAGGCGGCGGTACTCGGCGTCCTCGCGCGCCTTGAGTTCCTGTCGCACGGCCTCGAAGCGATTGGAGGTGTAGCCCTCCAACGAGTCCGGCACCCACGGCCGCAGGGCGATGCCATGAGAGCGCTCGAAGTGCGCGCGCCCGGAGGTGCTCCGACGCCGGCCGCCCATGCCCGGCACCACGACGACGGGCCACTCCAGGCCCTTGGCGCGGTGGATGGTGAGCAACTGCACCGCGCGTGGGTCACCCGCGTCCAGCAGGTCCGCCTGCGCCTCGGTGGGGTCGGACTCGGCCAGCATGCGCAGCTCTCGCGCGAAGGCCACACAGCCCCCCGTGCCACGCTCGTCACGCCGCGACGCCAGCGACAGCAGCTTCTCCACGTTGGCGCTCGCCTGCTCCGCGTAGGGCGAGCCCGCCAACGCCTCGCGATACCCCGTCATGTCCAGCGCCGCGAGCAGCAGCTCCCTCACACCCAGGCGGTCCCTCTCCTGGCGCAACGCGGGCAGCGCGGCGAGGAAGTCCACCAGGCGCACCCGCTCGCGCTCGGGCAGCGACTCCAGCACCGTGGGGTCCGACAAACGCGGCGACGCCAGCGACAACGGCTGCTCCCCCGCGAGTTGGAACAGGGACGCATCCGACAGCCCCACGAGCGGTGAGCGCAGCACGGCCGCGAACGCGAGCGCGTCCTCCGAGTCCGCCAACAGCGCCAGCAACGAGGCCAGGTCCAACACCTCCTGCGCGCCGTAGAAGCCGCGTCCGCGCAACACCCGGTGCGGCACACCGTGACGGATGAGCGCCTGTCGATAGACCTCCAGGTGCGTGAAGGTCCGGAACAGCATGGCCACGTCCCCCCCGCGCGCGGGCCGGGCACCTTCTCCATCCTCGCGCGCCACGGTGGGCGCCGCGCCCGGCGCGAGCATGATGCGCAGCCGTCGCGCCACGCAGTCCGCATCCAGCCAGCGCAAGTCGCCCGCGGTCTCCTGCTCCTCCAGGTGGAGCCGCTCCACGGCGGCCGTCTCGGAGAGCGAGGCACGCACCGGGGACAGGTCGTCCTCCTCCGGGACGTAGATGACCTCGAACGGACGCGGCGCCTGCGAATCCGCCGCCACCAGCACGCCGGCGAAGGCGTGATTGAAGAAGGACAACAGCCCCGGCACCGAGCGGCGGTTGTGCTGCAGGAAGCCGCGCGTGCCCCCCTCGTCTTCAATCTTCTTGGCGAGCACCGTGAACACGGAGACATCCGCGCCACGGAACTCGTAGATGGACTGCTTGCGGTCTCCCACCGCGCAGAGGAACGCGGGCTCCAGGGGCAGCGCGGTGGCCAGGTCCACGTCCGGCGCAAGTTCGCGCGGGCCTTCCTCGCGCCGCTCCGAGAGCAACAACACCAACTCCAACTGGAGACGGTTGGTGTCCTGGAACTCGTCCACCAGCAGCGAGCCCACGCGCTCCTGCACCTGTCGGCGGAACTCGGGGTAGTCCCTGAGCAGGTCCCTCGCCTTCACCAGCAACGACGTGAAGTCGAAGACGTTGCGACGGGAGAACTCCGCGTCGTGCCGGGTCTCCACGCGGCCCAGCAGCTCACGGAACGTGGCCTCGAAGGGCGCCGTGCGCCACGCGGCCCAGGAATCCTCCAGCCTGCGCACCGAGCCGTCGCTCTTGCCGAACGTCCGCCAGTACAGCTCACGCACCGGCGCCGCGGCGCCCTTGCTGAGCCTCGCGAAGTTGCGCCCATCCGCCGCGAAGCTGGCGCGCAACCACGGGTAACGGTCTCCCTGATGGAAGTTCTCCGCCGTCATCCCGTTCAGCGCCTTCTCCAGGGCGCCCACCAGCCGGCTCCACTCGCCCTTCGCATCCAGCGCGCGCGCTTCACCGCACAGCCGCAGGCTCTGCGTCAGGACTTCATCCAGGTCCTCGCGAGCCTCCGCCACGTCTCCCACGGCGGCCGACGCGGCCTTCAACCCCTCTTCGCGCAGCTTGCCGTAGACCGACACCAGCGCGGCCACCAGTCCGTCGGAGAAGCCCGAGCCGGAGAAGCCCAGCTCCTGGCACAGCTCGCGCACCTGCGCGTCCCCGCCCTCCAGCGACTCCAACACCACGCGCTCGGCCACGTCCTGCACGAGGCTGGAGGCCTCCAGTTCGTCGAGCACCTCGAAGCTCGGGTCGATGCCCACCGCAGGAGGAGCCCGTCGCAACAACTGGCCACAGAGCGAGTGGAAGGTTCCCACCGTGGCCGAGCCCAGCTCCTCGCGCATCTGCCGCCACGCATCGGGCAACGGGAAGGGCCGGCCCAGCCGTTCGAGCGACTCGCGCAGCTCCACTTCCTGGTCCAGTCGAGCATCCCCCTGGGCCAGCCCGTCCAGACGCTGGCGCACGCGGGAGCGCATCTCCGCCGCGGCCTTGTCCGTGAAGGTCAACATGCACAGCCGCGCGGGACGAATCGCCGCGCCCGCCTCGCGCGCACCGGCCAACAGGTGCAGCGTCATCGTCACCAGGCTGTACGTCTTGCCCGCGCCAGCGCCCGCCATCAACGCGAGGTTGCGCTCCAGCGCGAGCAGGGAGGGAGCCACGCTCATCCGCCCTCCTCCGTCATCCGGCGCTCGGTGATGCGGCACACGGCGCGGAAGCCACACATGCCGCAGTCCTGGGGCCGCGCGGCGAACTGTCCCTCTCGCAGCGTCTTCACGAGTGACTCCACCGCGTTGGGCAGGTTGCGTCCACCCTCCTTCGCGGCGACTCTCGCCCGCACCTCCGGGTCCGTGGACAGCAGCTCATCCAGCTCCTGCGCGGGGACGACGTCGGACAGATGGATGGTGGCGCCGGTGCGCAGCGAGAACCACGCGGCCTGACTCGCCGTCGCGTGCCCGCTCTCCCGCGCCGCGAAGAGATACAGCGGCAGCTGGAAGTCCGACGTGAGCAGCCGCTTCTTCAGCTCGTTCTTGTCCAGCTTCCCGGACTTGTAGTCGATGACGCCCACCTCCGAGCCCGCCACGTCGAGCCGGTCGATCTTCCCCTCGAAGACGATGGCGTCCCCTTCGATGGGAAGGACGACGTGGCGCCAACGGTCGTCCGTGGCCGCGGGGCCGAACTGGAGTTCGAAGCCCTCTGGCACCAACCGCTCGAACGGAAGCCCGCGCCGCTCATCCACGAGGATGCGACGGGCCATCGCCCGCGCGCGCTCATGCGCCAGCTTCCACAGCGCGGGATGCCCCACGTGATGGAACTTCTCGAAGTGCGCCACCGCCGACTGGAGCGCCGTGTCCAGCACCTCGTCCGGCACGTCCTCCGGCGCCTTGCCCAGGAGCTGGTGCTCCTTGAGCGCCTGGAACACCTCCTCGACGACGCGGTGCCAGAAGGTGCCGCGGCCCCTCGCGTCGAACTCCTCGCCCGGACGGTCCGGCTCGGCCACCTTCAGGCCATACGTGAGGAAGCCCTGGAAGCCACAGTTGCCGAAGCGCGCGAGCGCGGAAGCGGACAGCGGCCGAGTGAGGTCGAAGCGGAACGCCTCACGCAAGGACGCGCGCTGCGTGTTCCCGTCCACCGAGCCCGTGAAGGGCCCCGGCTTCTTGTTCGGGTCACCGAAGAAGAACAGCCGCTCCACTTCCACCAGGGACAGCTCGCGGGCGCCCGAGTACCAGGCTTCCTTGTCGAAGTGACGCTTGAGCAGGCTCGCCGCCGCGTCCGGCTCGGTGACGCGCAGCTTCGGCTGCGCCAGGGCTTCCAGCGCCACGCAGCGACGCAGCTCGGACTCCGTCAGCACCTCGTCGAGCGGAGGGATGGGCGGCAGCGAGCGCGGCTGCCACTTCAGCGCGGTGAGCCGGCGCACTTCCTCCAGGAACGAGGACGGCACCTGCTCCTGGCCTCCCGAGCCCTCCATCGCGAAGGACAGGCTCAGCGTCTCCTCCGCCGCCGCGAGCGCGCTGGCGAACAGCAGCCGGTCCTCGGTGAGCCGCCACGGCGCTCGCTCCTCGAACTCGCCTCCCGTCAGCCGGAACACATCCCGTCCCAGGTGCTGGTTGAGCGCGGAGCGCTCCGCGTCCCCGAGCAACGGAGAGGGCGCATCCCTTCCAGGGAAACGTCCCTCGGTGAGCCCCGCGAGGAACAGATGTCGGAACGAGCGCCCGGGAACCTCGGCGGCATCCAGCACCTCCACCGCGGAGCCACGAGGCCCTCGCGCGGGCAGGTGCGCGTCCGCCATCGCATCGCGCAGCCAGCGTCCGAAGGTACGCCGACGCAACACCGGGCCGCCGCCCACCGCCTTCATCGTCCGCAGCAGTCCCTGGACTCGCAGCCGGAGCGCCTCGCGCGCGGCCTCGTCACGGGCTCGCGCATCCAGGGCCCGCGCCGCGAGCCCGCCTTCGTCACGACCCTCCAGCGGCCCTTCCGAGTCCATCAACCCCAGCCGCTCCACCACGTGCCACCACGTGGCCAGCAGCTCCGCGACGGTGCCCTTCTCGGGAATCCGTCGGCAGTAGTCCACCAGCAACTGGCAGCGCTCGCGCAGCAGCCGCACCGCATGGATGCGCGCGCTCCCGTCCTTCTTCTGCGCACCCTGCAACGCCTGGAGTCGACGCGCGAGCCCATCCAGCCGGATGTCATAGGCGCCACGCCCGCGCAGCGCGCCCAGCCGGTCATCACGCACGGCGGCCAGGGCGAAGAAGCTCGCGGGCGCCTCCGGTCCTCCCCGCGACAACGTGGGCGCGTAGCGACTGCCCACCAGCTCCGCCACGCGCTCGGCCGGAAAGCCATCCTCCACCAGGAACGGCAGGTCCAGCGCCAGGCGCACCGGCCCCGCCAGCGCGAGCGGCTCGCCCCAGGGAAGACGCACGGGCACCCCCAGCTCGCCCAGCGATTCAGCAAGCCACCCGGCCTCCGGTCCCAGCTCGCGGTAGGCGATGGCGATGTCCGAAGGAGACGCCCCGTCGGCGATGAGTCGGCGCACGTCCCGGGCGACCAGTCGCGCTTCTTCCCGCGCCGTGGCCGCGCTCCACACACGAGGCTGGAGCTCCACGTCCTTCAGCGCCTCGCGCGGCGCCCGGGGCGAGAAGACGAAGCGCCCCAGGTCGATGAAGGGCCGGGCCTCGAAGGTGACGTCCGCCTTGAAGAGGTCCACGTGCGGCATCGTCTCGCCACGGTTCTCGAACGCGCGGAACAGCGAGGCCAGCGCCGCGTCCGCCACCGGAGAGCCACCCACCGGCGTCTCCACCCGCAGCGTCACGCGCCGCGATTCACACGCGGCCGCCAGCGCCAGCAACAGCTCCAGGCCCGAGGGGCGCACGTCGTAAACGCCATGCAGGACGAGCGTGCCCACGCCATCCCAGCTCGTTGGCCACTCGCCCCGACCGAGCGCCTCGCGCGAGCCCCTCAACACGTCCTCACGGTCAGCGAGGCCCAGCTCCGCCAGCTTCTGCTCGTACAGGTGGTACAGCCGGGCGAGCACCCGCACGTGCTTCTGCCGCTCGGGCGGGAGGACCTCCACCGCGTCCTGCAGCTCGCGCGGCGACAGGCGCCCCGCCTTGAGGTCCAGCACCACGTCCAGCCCCGCGCGCGCGAAGGCCGGCTCCCGGACGTACTCGCCGAAGTGCGTGGGACCCAGCAACGCCCCCAGCGAGGACATCACCGCGCGCGCACCCACCGCCGGGCACGGACGCCGGTTCAGCTCGCGAGCGCCCCCGAGCACGCCCAGCAGCTCATCCCAGGTGAGCAGGTCCGTCCCCATCGCCAGGCCCCGGGCGCTCCGCTCCGCACGCAAGGCGGCCTGACGCCGACTGGCATCGGGGAACACGTGGAGGGTACGGATGGGGCGGGCCATGGATGCGCGGAGTGTAGAACGACCGAGCGGGTCGCTTTCATGCTCCATTCCACGCTCGGCGCCCAGTGTGTTTGCAAGCCCGCCTGCTTGCCCACCTGTTTCACACGATTCACGAGTGAACCGGACCTCCGTGCCGGGTTTATCCCGAAGCCCCGGCGCATCCGGGCGCCTCGGCCGTCACTCGGGACGCCCCCGGAAGACGTCCTGACCGGCGGCCAGGGCCTCCATCGCGGGGGCCAGGCGCGGCCGACTCTCCGCCAGGAACTCGGGGAGGATGGCGTCCTCCAGCTTCTGGCGCTGCTCCTTGGGGAGGTCGCCCAGGGACGCATGGGTCCGCGCCACGACGTTCCCCGCCCAGCAGCAGGCATGGTCCGCTTCCTGGATGACCCGTGCGCTCACGTCCCCCAGCACGATGAGCATGTTGTCGTTGCCCTGCCCCTCGATGAGGGGAATGTCCACGTCGCCCAGGAGCTGCATGTCGCCCGAGGTGACGAGTCCCGGAGCCGTGACGCGTCCGACGATGGTGACAGACGAGTCGGGACCACAATCGTACAGGGGCAGCGTGGACAGGACGCTCCCGAGGAACACGAGCGGCGCACGCCACCGCACCGGGCCCGTGAGGACGACGTTCGCGGCGATGACCCGGGGTTCGTTCCAGGCCTGTTCATCGAGCGTCAGCGTGGGCAGCTCCGCCGGATGGAGCTCTCTCAAGGCGAGCGCCCACACCGCTTGCAGGGTCGGATTGCCGCCTTCCGCCTTCCATTGCGCGGGGCCCTCGCTGGCGACTTTCGCGAACCCGGCGGGGTCAGGCAGCAGCGAGGTCGCGGCGAGCACCTCCCGCTGAGACTCGTTGAGCCGGGCCAGGGCCCGAGCCCAGGCATGCTCCCAATCCTGGGGTTTGAAATCGGGTCGATGGTCGAGCCACTCCTGCATGACGTCGCGCTCCCCTGCCCTCGCCACGGGCACGCGCGGAGGTAACAGGACTCCGTGTCTTCGTCACGCTCCCACGGAGGGGTAAGCCTCCCCATCTCGGCAGGGTGGACTTGATTGGCAGTCGCTCCGCTTCGAGGCGCGGTGTAGCGTTTCGACTCGAATGACGCTCGAAGAGGCTCGCGGGGAGCTGGGGGTGACCGCCGAGGCGGAGCCCGAACTCGTCCGCAGGACGTATCTGCGCATGTTGAAGACCCGCAAGCCGGAAGTGGACCCCCAAGGGTTCGCCCGGCTGCGCGAAGCATATGAGCTGCTCAAGGCCGCGCACGACGGCACCGAGGCACCGCGCACGAGCGCCGCTCTGGAACAGGTGGCTCCCGCCACGGTCGATGCGCCACACGCGTCCGGGCCCCTGAGCGCCGACGCGCGGCTCGACACCTTTCGGGCCCGCTTCAGCACACTGCCTTCGGATGCTCCCACGGATGCGCCCGTCCTGATTGCTCGCGAGGCGGTGGAAGCCCTTCCCGAGGCAGGCGAGGCCCGCCACTGGCTCATCAAGGCCCTGATGGCGTCGAACCGGAAGGAGGAGGCGACTCAAGCCTTCCGGGACGCGTTCAACCAGGGGCACCCCGAGTTCCTCCTGGCGTTCGCGCAGACCTTTCCGCAGCGGTTGACCGAAGCGGAAATCAACCTGCTCGGAACGACCGCCGCGCATCCCTTCTTGTGGGGACTCGCCGAGGAGCTGGGCACCTCCGATGACTGGGACAAGGCGGGTCAGGCCGCGCTCGTGGCGCTGGCCGCCATCAAGCGCCATCCCGAACATCCACCGCCGAAACCCACCTGGGTGCTCGCCTTCCTGCTGCAGTTGCACCTGAATGGCCGGCCCCGCGAAGCGCGTGCGCTGCAGGCGAGCTACTCAGCGTGGCTGGAGGCCGAGGGACTCCTCGACGCGTTCCAGGAACAGGATGAGGCGTGGGTGTGGAGGCTGGTTCAGGAGCTGGCGGAGCTGGATGACGACGTCTCTCCCGGCGTGCGCAAGCTGCTCGCCGATGCGGTGCTGAACGGAAACCTGGAGAACACCCGGGAGCAGATGCGCGCCTATCGCCGCCGCGAGCCCGAGCGCGCCGCCCATGCCCTGGAGCAGATTCGCGCCCGCTGTCCTTCCTTCCAGGCCGCGCTCGGGGAGAGCCTGGTGCCCAAGGGGCCGCCGCCCGGAGTGACCCGCCCTTCCCCGCCGAAGAAAGCCCCCGCTGACGCGAAGCCGCCGGCGCCCGACACGGGACGGAGCGCCTCGCGGTACACCACGTACGCGCTCGCGTCCGTCGGCGTGTTGATGGCGACCATGGTCGCCGTGGGAGTCATGACCTTCGGGCCGAAGTCGGGTCCTGGAGGCACCGAGGAGGTCACTCGTGAGGAGCGCGTGTCGGCGGCGCGCGAGGCAGCCCGAGTGCTGTGCGCGGCAATCCCCGGCACTGACTCAAAGGAAGCCTGTACGGGGCTCACCAAGCTGGTCGACTCGGTGGAGGCGGAGGACTGTCCCGACGTGTCGAGGAAGTACATGAAGGTCCTCGCGGTAGTGCAGGAACAGACCGCCCGAGTCCCCGCGAACGAGCAGGACCCCGCCGCGCGCCAGGCGCGAATGACCGCCGCCCGGTTCCGTCTCACGGACGAACTCCGGGGACTCTGCCCCCAATCCCTATGAGTCCTTCTTCCAAGTCTCCCATCCTCGGCATCGACCTGGGCACCACCTACTCGCTGGTGTCCGTGTTCAGCGAGGGCCGGCCGGTCCTCATTCCCAATTCCCTCGGCGAGTTCCTGACACCCAGCGCTGTCGCGCTCGACGAACAGGGTCAGGTGCTGGTGGGCGCGGCGGCTCGCTCTCGCGGAGTCCTCCACCCCGAGCAGGCGGCGCTCGCCTTCAAGCGAGACATGGGGACCTCGCGGGTCTATCGACTGGGAGACCGGACGTACTCGCCCCAGGAGCTGTCGGCGCTGGTGCTCGCCGCGCTCAAGCGCGACGCCGAGGCCTTCCTGGGAATGGCGGTTGAAGAGGCCGTCATCACCGTCCCCGCTTATTTCGGGGACCCGCAGCGACAGGCCACTCGGGACGCCGGAGCCATCGCGGGACTCAAGGTCGAGCGCATCATCAACGAGCCCACGGCGGCGGCGCTGGCCTATGGGCTGCACGAGCGCAACCGGGAGCTGAAGGCCGTCGTGCTCGATTTGGGTGGCGGGACGTTCGACGTCACGGTGTTGGAGATCATCGAGGGCGTGGTGGAGATCCAGTCCTCGGCGGGTGATGCGCGGCTGGGCGGCGAGGACTTCGACACGTTGCTGGCGCGCCATGTCGCCCAGCGGTTGCGACAGGACAAGGGCTTCGACCTGGAGGCCCACGCACCGGGCTGGGCGCGCTTGCGGGAGGCGTGTGAAGCCGCGAAGCGGCGGCTTTCGCAAACGGAGAGCACGCGCATCGTCCTTCCCGAGCTGCCGGTGGCGGAAGGCAAGAAGCTGGACTTCGAGTTCGCGCTCACCCGTGAGGATGCCGAGTACGCCTGGGCCTCCGCGCTCGAGCGCATGCGCGGGCCGATTCATCGGGCGTTGCAGGATGCGTCACTGAAGGCCACGGACATCGAGGAGGTGCTGCTCGTCGGAGGTTCGACGCGCATGCCGTGCGTGACGACCTTCGCGACGCAGGTGTTTGGACGGTTGCCGTTGCGCAAGCTGCCGCCGGACGAGGCCGTGTCCATGGGCGCCGCGGTGCAGGCGGCGATGAAGGCGGGAGACCAGGCCGTGGATGACCTGGTCGTCACGGACGTCGCGCCGTTCACGCTGGGGGTGAGCACCGCCGCGCAGGCGGGCCACCGGCGAATCACCGGAATCTTCAGTCCCATCCTGGAGCGCGGCACGGTCATCCCCGCGAGCCGCGTGGAGCGTTACTGGACGGCCGGCGACTTCCAGCGAGAGATTCGGCTGGAGGTGTACCAGGGCGAGCATGCGCAGTGCAGCGACAACGTGAAGCTGGGCGAGTATGCCTTCTCGGGGCTGCCACCGGCCCCGGCGGGAGAGCAGTCCATCGACGTGCGCTTCTCGTATGACCTCAATGGCATCCTCGAGGTGGAGGTCACCGTCGTCACCACGGGTCGCAAGGAAGCCTTCGTCATCGAGCAGCGCCCGGGCAAGCTGTCACCGGGGCAAATCGAAGAGGCGCGGCGCTCCATGGCTGCGCTGAAGCTGCATCCCCAGGATGCCCTGCCGAACACGACGGCGCTCGCGCGAGCAGATGCCTTGCATGTCCAGCTCACGGGACGGGCCCGCGAGGAATTGGCGGCGGCCATCGCCTCGTTCCGGCTCGCGCTCCAGACGCAGCGGCCGGAAGTCATCACCCCCGCGAGGGAGCACCTGACAGGACTCACGGCCCACCTGCGCGAGCGGTGAGCCACACTCACTTCGCGTCTGGCGAAAAGTCGAGCACGAGTTCCAACTGAGACAGGGCGGGATGCGTGAAGCCCGCCCCCAGGAAGAAGCGCTCGCACAGGCCCTCTGGAACGATGGCGCTCACCGCCAGCGCCTTCCCGGGATGCGCGGCGGCCAGTGCCCGCAGCAACCTGCGCCCCGCGCCCTGCCCTCGCGACGCGGGCTCCACCACGAATGACCGCACCCCCAGCGTCGGCGCGGAGACATCCGCCACCACCGCGCACGCCGGCCCCAACCGGAACGCCTTCGCCGGAGATGACAACCCCCGCACCGTCGCCGCATCGAGCTGCCATGGCAACCCGTCCGGAAGCAGCCTCGCGCACTCCTGCAGCCCCACCTCCTCCAACGCCCCCGACTCCGGCGTCGGCGTCCCCACGAACCCCACGAGTCGCCGCACACGCCGGAAACCCAGCCGCTCGTAAAGCTTCACCGCTGGCGCATTCTGCTCGATGACCTCCAGCACCATCCGCGCATCCCCGCGTGCTCGCGCCTCCGCCATCAACGGCCGCAGCATCTCCCCACCCAGTCCCTGTCCCCGTCGACTGGGAATGATGCCCATGCCCGCGACGCGACTGACCCGCCCGCGCCTTGCCATCAACACCAGCCCCGCCCACTCTCCGTCCACCCGCGCGACCCGACTCTCCATGAGCGAGATGTGCTCGCTCCGCACCCGCGCATCGAAGGCCTGGGGTGCGTCGGGAATCGGGACGAAGTAGCCCTCGAACGAACGGGCGAACAACGTGGACAAGGCCAGGAACGGCAACTCCGCTGCGGAAATGAGGTCCATGGAATGTCGCTCGAACCCCGGAGGTCGCGGTCCATTCCGCGCCACGGCGATGACGTCTCCGGAACTCAGCACCCTCCCTACCACTCTCGCTCCCGCCCTCGGAGCCTCGTGATGCGCCGCTCGGCTACGGGCTGTCCCAAGGCTCGCCAGCGAGCCGCTCCGCCACGAAGGCGACGAACGCTCGCGCCTTCGACGCCACCAGTCGCCCAGGTGGGTGGACGGCGAACACCCCCACCTCCGGTATCGACCAGTCCTCCAACACCCGCACGAGCCGACCCGCGCGCAGGTCCTCTCCCACCAGGAAGGTCGCCAGCGCCGAGACACCACAGCCCCCCAACGCGGCGAGCCTCAGCGCCTCGGCGTTGTCCGCCCTCAGCGCGGGCCGCACGCGGACCGTGGCGCGCTCCGCCCCCCGCGAGAACGTCCAGGTCTCTCCGTCCGCGAAGTGGCTGAACTGGAGACAGGGATGGGCCGACAGGTCCTGCGGCCGCGCGGGCGGCTTTCGTCCCCGCAGATAGCGAGGTGACGCCACCAGCAGACGCCGCACCGTGGCCAGACGACGCGCCACCAGGCTGGAGTCCGGCAACGCGCCAATCCGGATGGCGACGTCGACCCCTTCCTCGACGAGGTCGACGTAACGATCCTCGAAGGTGAGCTCCAGCTCGATGCGCGGATAGCGACGCATGAAGTCCGCGATGAGCGGCGCGACGTGGAGCTGGCCGAAGAGGTTGGGCAGCGCCACTCGAAGCCTGCCCTTCGGGTCGCCTCCGAGCCCGGACACGAGCGCTTCCGCCTCCTCGACGCGATGGAGCACATCCGTGCAACGCTCCAGGTACAGGGCGCCCGCCTCGGTGAGCGAGACATGACGGGTGGTGCGACGCAGCAGCGCGGTCCCCAGGGCCGCCTCCAGTCGCGCCACACGGCGGCTCAATGTGGAGGCGCTCACCCGCAGCTCCCTCGCCGCATCCGCGAAGCTCAGTGCCTTCGCCACGGCGGAGAAGCCCAGCATGTCCTCCAGTCGGTCCCTCAACTCCAAGCGCTCCACGCCCGACCTCCGATTGTTGCGACTTCCGCACGAGTCTAATGCGCCCACTTCCGATGATGGGGCACCACTCCCGGGTTACTTCCCTCGTGTCCCCGCGAGTCCGTCCTCTCTCGCAGGTATGCCGTGACGAAGCGCGGCGAGGCCCACGGGCCTCGTGCGCCCTTCACGAACCCGCACTGCGCGGCTCGATGAAGTCCCCTCTCCTTGCCTCGGGAGTCCACTGGATGTGCTCGCCATCCCTCGCTGGTGCCTTGACCGCCCTGCTGCTCGCCTCCACCCCGGCGGCGTCACCTCCCGCCCCCGCCTCCTCGGCCTCCGACGTGAGCGCGAAGTCGCGTCCCCGCGTTACCGAGCAGTTGCCACTCCCTCCCGATTTCACCATTCCGAACGGCATCGCCCACGCCGTGGACGGGACGCTTTATGTCGGCTCCGTGGCGGATGGCCGCGTGCTCCGACGCGCGCCCGGAGGTGCATGGACAGAGCTGTTTCCCGGCTCGGAGCAGGTGTTCTCCGCGACGAGCCTCCGTCTGGATGCACCTCGGAACCTGCTGTGGGGGACGTCTCCCGATGCCATGGGCTTGCTGCGCCCCAAGGGCACCATGGGTGGACGACGTCACGCTCGAATCTTCGCGCTCGACGCTCGCACGGGGGCGCTGCGCAAGCTCGTCCACCTGCCGGAAGGCGCGCTCGGAAATGACCTCACCGTGGCGCCGGATGGCGGCCTCTATGTCACGGACAGCGCCCGTGCCTCCGTGCTGTACCTGCGCCCCGGTGGTGAACACCTGGAGACGTGGGTGACAGACCCGCGCTTCAAGGCGCAGGGCACGGGCATGAGCGCGGTCGGCCCCGCCGGGATCGCGCTCGCCGCGGATGGGCGCACGCTCGCCGTCAATACCTACGGGCCAGGGCGGCTGTTCTTGATTCACCCCGGAGCGTCGTCCGACGCCCCGCCCCGAGTCACCGAGGTGGAGCTGCCTCGCCGTCTGGAGAACCCAGATGGGATGCGCTTCGCACCGGATGGCCGCCTGCTGCTCGTCGAAGGCTCGATTCAGAGCGGCGACGGACGCCTCATCCGCGTCGAGGTCCTCGGGAAGACACAGGGCCCGAGGACGCTGGAAGTGCTCGCCTCGGAGTTGGAGTCGCCCGTCAACCTCACCGTGTCGGACGAGGGCACGGTGTGGGTGACGGAGGCGCGTCTTCGCGACCGACTCCTCAAGGGCACGTCGGTGCCTCTGCCGGAGACCTTCTGGGTGGCTTCGGTACCACTGTCCCGCTGAAGCCCCGGCTGCCTCCACCCTCTGGAAAGACGGTGGAGGCAGAGAGTCTTCCCTCGCGGCTCAGGTGGTCAGCGAGAAGGTGATGCGGATACCGCCCAGCAGGTACTCCTCACCATCCGCCACCTGCCGACGGGTGATGCGGGTGTTGTCGAACCACGTGCCATTCGAGGACTTGAGGTCCTCGATGAAGACCTCATCGCCGTCGCGCTGAATGACCGCGTGCTCGCGAGACACCCTCGCGGATTTCACCATCAGGTCGGCGCTCGGCCCACGCCCGATGATGAACCGCTCGCGCGCGACGAGCACGGGCTCGCCCTCGTCGAGCTTGACGTGCACCTTCAGCTCCGGCGGCGCCTGGACGATGATGGTCTTGTCCGGCTTGACGGCGGCGCCTGTCTTCCGCTCGTCCTTGGCCTGGGTCACCAGGTCGGCGGAGTCATCGTCCGCCAGGGCGGGACCACTCGCGGCCTCGTCCTCTTCGTCCGCGTCTTCGTCTCCCTCGGCATCCTCATTCGAGTCGTCAGCGTCCTTGCCCGAATCCGTGTCGTCGGAGTCCTCCTCATCGGCGTCGTCATCCGAGCCCTCGTCATCCGAGTCCTCGTCATCAGCGTCGTCGTCCGAGTCTTCAGCGCCCTCGTCCGAATCCTCCTCGTCCGTTTCCTCGCCGTCAGCGTCGTCGTCCGAGTCCTCGTCGTCCGAGTCCTCCTCCGGCTTCGCTTCCACGGGCTCGACCCATTGATCGACATCCCGCACGAGGTCCCGGACTCGCGCGCCGACGGCCTCTCGCAGCGCCTCCACATCGACGGGAGCCTCCGCGACGGCGGCCTTCTCCTCCGGCGCCGCGTCACTGGCCAAGGCCTCATCCGAATCCGGTGAGCCTTCGTGCTCCCCGGTCTTGGACTCGTCCTCCTCCGTATCCGCCAGCTCGACAGCCGGTGGTGCCGGCCGCGGCTCCACCTTCTGCTCGACCTCGCGGACAATCTCCCGAACGCGCTCGGCGACCTCGACGCTCGGCGTGGCGTCACTGGGTTCCGTCTTCGTCTCGACGGGGGCCTTCGCCACCGTCAGCTCGGGCGGGGCGACGGCGACAACGACCGCGGGTGCCGCCACCGGCGCGGGCGACGCCACTGCGACCACCGCCGGAGCAGCCACCGCTTCCGCGAGGCTGACCTGCGTGGGCTGGATGAACCCGAACTGTCGCGCGAGCGAGAAGACGGCCTGATTGACGAGGACGTCGCGGTCCACGCCCATCTCCCGGCTCATCGTCTCCAGCGCGGTCCAGAGCGGATCCGCGATTTCGACCTTTCGAGGAGTCCTGTTCATGACTCAGCTCCCCCTCAGGTTGTCCTGCCAGGGAGACACATTGTCGCTGTCGGCCATCCAGTAGAACATCGCCTGCACCTCGCCGTATTGCTGCTCGACGATGCCCACCAGGTTGGGGTGGACATTGTCGATGTCGATACCCTCGAACTTGAAGCTGGCGGCCCCTGACGCCTGCGCGCCCCGGCCTCCCGTCACGCGGCGATCCCTCGCGCGCCACAACCGCTGACTGGCCATGCCCGCCGCGTGGCCGAAGTCCTTCGGCGGCGACAGCTTTCGCGGCATCGAGACCTGCGTCTCACCACAGGCCCACAGCAGCCACGTCAGCGCGGCCCACTCCGCGCGAGCCGTGCGCACCAGGTCCGGCAGCCCCAGCGTCCCCACGGCGAGCGTCTCGTCCACGGCGACCGAGTCCTCGCCAATCTCCACTTCGTCCTCCGCCAGCTCCACCGGCCCGTCAGGAAGCAGCGCCGACACATCCGGCGGCATCCAGGGCATGGCCGCGCCCGGCTTGAAGCGCTTGAGCAACTCCGCACGAAGCATCTGCAGCCGCGTCGCGTACTTCTGGGCGACCCGCTGGATGGCCTTCAGCTGCTGCGCGGGCTTCTCCGGCAGGTCGTTGTACGTCGAGTGCGGTGTCTCCTTCGCCGGCCAGAAATCGAACCGGGGGAACAGGCAGTGCGCATAGGCCCGCAGGAAGTCCGCCGTGCCGGGCTCCGACTTCGCCAGCCCATCGGCATCCACCAGCGCGTGCTCGTCCATCCCGAGGTTCAGCAGGATGAGGCCGCGCGTGAACAGGAACGCCGTCCGCGTCGGCTCGAACAGCAGCGCCGCGTTGACGAAGTCCAGCGCCGCCCGAGGCCGGTCCGTCTGGTCCAGCAGCACCGCGTAGCCCCGCAGCAGCATGGCCACGTCACCGCCATGGACCAGCGTCTCCGCCATGGGCGACCAGGCGTCCGACGCCTTCTCCAGCACCTGACCCGCCGTCGCCTGCGCGTTCTCTGGCGTGCGCGGCAGCGTCACGCGCTCCACCCACTCCTTCAGCGGCCCCACCTGCTGGTCGCTCGAGGTCGCACGGGCCAGCGCCAGGAGGGCCTCGCGGTACTTGCGCGCCGCGATGCACGTGTCCGCGTATTCACGCCACGCCGCCGCCGACCGGGGCAGATTGGAGAAGACCGGCGAGGCCTTCATCTCGTCTTCGCCCTGCGCGACACCCAGGTCCCGCGTCAGCACCACCTTGCGGTCCTGGTCGAACAGCGTCCAGGTGCCACAGGCGTCGTCTCCCTCGAACCGCCCCTCGTCGAACATCACCCGAGGGTCCGCATACTCGTCCTTCGCCAGCGAGCGGTACACGCCATGGCGATTGCCGTCGACGAACTCTCCCTCCCAGAGCAGCTCGCCGTCCTGGGTCCAGAAGCGCGCCAGGCCGTGACGCTCACCCTCCGCGTTCAGATTCACATGGGACCACTGGTTCAGGTCCTCGCGCAGCTCCGCCTCCACGGGAATGCCCGCGGGCCGGTCCGGGTACGGCTCTCCCGTCGACGGCACCACACGGCGGTCCTCGCCGTCGTAGTGCTTCACGCCGACGACGCGGCCGTGGTCATAGGTCATGACCGTCTTGCGCACCTTCTCCGAGACGCCGTTCTCGTGCATGCGCTCGGTGGTGAACTTGTCGGAGGCGAACCACGTCCGGGGGCCGTGAAGGTCGCCCTTCACGAACTCGCCGTCCTGGGACACCTCGCCGCTCTCATGGAAGCGCTTGAAGGGGCCGTGCGGCTTGCCCTGCTCGAAGGTGCACTCGTTGCAGAGCGTGCCGTCCGCGCGCCAATACCGATAGGGCCCGTGGTTGCGACCCTTGGCGTCCTTGCCGCCGTGGACCCACTCGCTGTCGTTGTCATCCCATTCCGCTTCGGGATGAACGCCGGGAGGAGCGATGCCCTGCTCGGTGAGCTTCTTGTTCTCCTCGGCCTGCCGGGCGACGGCGGCGTCCAGCGCCTTCAGGGACCGGACCAGCGTGTCCAGGCGCCCCGGCGACATCGCGCCGCTGGAGCGGTGGACGACGACACCGTCCTTGAACGCCATGAGCGTGGGGATGGACTGAATCTCGAACCGGCCTGACAGCTCCTGCTGTGCCTCGGTGTCGACCTTGCCGAACACGACGTCCGGATGTTTCGCCGAGGTGGACGCATAGGTGGGGGCGAAGGCGCGGCAGGGACCGCACCACTCCGCCCAGAAATCCACCAGGACCAGACCCGGCTTGCCAGTCGTCTGCTCGAAGGTCTCGGCCGTCAAATCGACGGGGTGATCACTCACGATGGTGCCTCGGAATGCGAATGGAAGTCGGCTGCTTGTAGTCAAACCCATCGCGGCACGCCAGCGACGGCTGCCCCCTTCAGCCCCCGCATCCGGTTCTTCGAAAACGAGACGAAGCCCCTTATGCTGCGAACCGTGCGCTCGTCCTTTTCCAGTCTCGTGCTGGGTCTCCTCCTCGTGGTCGCTCCCTCGACTCCGGCCCTGGCCCAGGCGGCGGAGGATGCACCCCGCCTGCATGAGCTGCGGTTCGACTGGGCTCGCGACAGCGTCATCACCGGCTCGGCCGCGGTGCTCTGGATTTCGAGCGAGGCGTTCTTCAAGAGCGACCTGGCGCCGGCGACGTGCCGCTGGTGTGACCGGGCGCCGGATGGGACGGACACCCTCAACCGGGTGGACCGTTGGGGCCGGGGGCTCGCGGGGAGCACGGAGGCGTCGCGCCACCGGGCAGGAACATGGAGCAACATCCTGGGCTTCGGCGTGCTGCCCGCCGGAGTGATGGGCCTGCAGTTCGCGATGGGACGCGCGTCGGACAGCCCGGACCGGTTCTTCGCCCAGGACGCGACCATCATCCTGGAGAGCGCCATGCTGGCGACGCTGGCCAACCAGACGGTGAAGTTCCTCGTCGGTCGCGAGCGCCCCTTCGTCCACGTGCTGCCGGAGGACCAGAAGGGCCTCACCGAGCAGCCCAGCGACAACAACCTGTCGTTCTACAGTGGACACACCAACCTCGCCTTCTCGCTGGTGGTCTCCGCCGGCACGGTGGCCGCGCTGCGAGGCTACGAGCATCAGGCGTGGATCTGGGCGGTGGGGCTGCCGCTGGCGACCTCCGTGGGCTTGCTGCGCATGGGCGCCGACAAGCACTACCTCACCGACGTGGCCACCGGGGCCCTGCTGGGCGCGGCCTTCGGCGTCGCGGTGCCCCTGCTGCTTCACGGGCGCACCGGCACCGTGGAAGCCAACGCCTCTCGCCGCTCTTCTTCCGCCGCCCGGTTGATGCCCGTCGCCGGCGCGCGCATGGTTGGCGTCTCGGGCGTCTTCTGAGCGCCTCCAGCCACGCGGCGTGGCTCCGCGCGGCGCCACCGCGCATGCACCGGACCGCGCGGTGGCTCGGTGCCCTGGCCGCGCTGCTGCTCGTGACGGGCTGCCAGTCCGCGAGCAGGTTCGCGCCCACCTACCTGCTGGTTCCTCCGCAGCCGGTGGTGCTGACTCCGCCCCTGTGGGGACAGCTTGAAGCGGGGCCCTGGAACGTGGGGCTGCGCGTGCGGACCCTCCCTCCGGACGTGGCGGGCGCATCGACGCTCCAGCTCACCCTCTGGTATCCCGCGCGGGGTGGGGACCCGACGCGCCGCGTGCACTATCGCGACTACGTGGGGCTCACCAGCTCCGAGGAGCATCCCGAGGCCACGGGTGACGCGCTCCTCGCGAACGAGGCCGTGACGCGGTACGAGCAGGGGCTCGTCGACCGAGGCATTCCCGAGGAGAGCACGAGCGCCTGGCTCGACTCGCCCATGGCCGCGGTGCCTGACGCGCCGCCCGCGCCGGGCCGATTCCCGCTCGTGCTGGTGGCCCAGGGCCGCTACCACTCCGCCCAGCATCAGGCCGTGCTGGCCGAGTACCTGGCGAGCCATGGCTACGTCGTGGCGACCACGCCCTCACCCACTCGGCGCGCGCCGCCTGGACCGGACCTCGACGTGCTCGCCACCGCCCGGGCCCAGGCGCACGAGCTCGAACGCACGCTGCACCAGCTCCAGTCGGACAGCCGCATCGACTCCACCCGCGTGGCGCTGGTGGGACACAGCCTGGGCGCTCGGGCCGCGTTCCTCTTCGTGCTCGCGCATCCCGAGGCCGCCGCCCTGGTGAGCCTGGATGGCGGCCTCGCGAACCAGGCGGGCAAGGACTGGCTGACGGGCCTTCCGTACTTCTACCCCGAGCGCTATCGCGCCCCGCTGCTCCACATCTACCAGGAGGGGGATGCGGAGGTGGTGCCCGACTTCGAGTTGCTGGAGTCCCTGCGCGGCGCGGAGCGATGGACGCTGCGCATCGCGGGGATGCGGCACCTGGACTTCACCAGCGTGGGTGCGGCGAGCGTGCTGGCCCCGGGCCTCGCGCCCGCGCGGTCCGCGGCGGACATCGCCCAGGGCTGGGCCACGACGGCGAGCGCCACGCGCCGGTTCCTCGATGCGAACGTGCGGCGCAGGCTGGTCATCCCGGGAGCCCCGCCCCCTCCGCCCAGCCCGCTCGTGACACCCGACCCGCGGGTGACGCTCACGCATTGGGGCGAAGGACAACCCTGAGCGGCGCTACATCGCGCCGACCGGTGCGTCGTCGGCGGTGGCCTCGCTCTCCACGGGGGCAGGCGGCAGCGCGGACATGTCCCAGCGTTGGCCTGCCTCCCACGCCACCTGCCCGGTGGTGCCCCACCCGACGCGCTGGACCGTCGAGCCGTCGTACTCCAGCCAGAAGACCGACTCCTCCGGCCGGGTGGCCTGGTCCAGACAGGCGATGCGCGTGGCGGGCCGCCCCACTCCCTCCAACGTCACCGCGAAGGACTTGTGCGAGTGACCGCACAACAGCCACTTCGGCTGCACCGTGTCCACCACCCGCCGCGTCACCGCGTTCCCAATCCAGTACGAAGGCAGGGGCCGGGGCGGCGAGGGATTCTCCTCGCGGGCGCGCTGGACGATGCCGCGCGGCCACTCGTGCACCAGCATCAGGTCCACGTCTCGCAGGGACATCACGCGCTCGACCTCCGCCGCGCGGAAGTATCCCGCCTGCTTCATCAGGTCCTGCGTCACGGGCCGCTTCAGCGGCTGGTCGATGAAACGCGGCGCATGGATGCCGGAGAGGTAGGCCACGCGAAGCCCGCATAGCTCCCGCACGCCCGCACGCCCCAGATAGGACACGCCCGGCGCCAGCTCGCCTCCGTCCAGGAAGTCGTGCAGCGCATCGAAGTCCTCGTTGTTGCCCCCGATGAAATAGAGCGGCCGCTTCACGCGCCGCACCCCGTCCGCGTACTCGGCGAACTCGGCGGGCATCATCCGCTTGGCGGCCTTGCGACGGTGGTCATCCGCGCGGCGGAACGCCTCCACGTCCCCCACCGCGAGCACCATTCCCACACGCCGCCCACGAGACTCCTCCAGCGCGTCCAACCACGTCTCCACGCGGTGGAAGCGACCGTGGACGTCACCCAGGGCAGCAACCAGGAGGGGCTCCGGCATCGCGTCCGCAAGGCTGCACCCGCTCCTCCACCCTGTCGAGTCATCCGTGCCCCAGGGGACCGACCGCTGACAGAAAACCCACACTTCAGTGCGGGTGCCCCCCACGAGGCCATCCCTTCCCCGGACCCCAATCACAAACAAAACCAATGTTTCAAACACCGCTCCAACTGGAAGACGGGACCCGGGGAATTAGTGCCTCAATATTTCTCAAATCCACGCCAACTCGATGAATTCACTGGGCTTCAATGACGTTCCCAGCGCGACGGGGTGATGAAGGAAACCTCACCGGCGCACGAAACAAATATTCGCGCTTTATCGACAAACATTCCAAACCCTCTCAGCGGAGAACGAAATGACCATCCGGTCCCTCCTTCACTCTCTTGCCGCGCGCCCCGTGCGGAGTCCTTCCCACGACACGTCTCGTCCCTCCGGGACAGCCGCCTCCGGACGGACGGCGCCGCGCCAACGCACGGATGCCTTCGACGCCCCGGGGCCTTCCCCGCGCAGGGCCGAGGATACGAAGGGGCTGAAGCACCTCGGGCGTGCCGTCGGCACCGAACTCCGCGAGGCCGCCGACCAGGCACGGCGGAACGAGAAGCTCGATGAGCTGGGCGAGGCACTTCGAGCGCGGATGCTCCGTGAGTCGCTCCGCGACGCGGGGCGTGGCGAGAAGCTCGAGGACCTCGGCGCCGCGCTCAGGCAGCACGCCTTGCGCGAAGCGCTCGGCGACCCCGGGCGGGACGAGCAGATGGCGAAGCTTGAAGCCCTCCTCCTCCAGCATGCGCTTCGTGAGCAGGGTGCCCAGATGACGGAGGCACTGAGAAACAGTGTTCCACCCGGCTTGCCGGAGGCCCGGACCACCGACTGGCAGGTGCAACCCGGTGACACCGTGGGGGATATCTCGTGGAGCCTGATGCAGCAAGGCGTGCCGGGCCCCGTCGAGGACATCGCGCGACAAATCGTGGAGCTCAACGGCCTGGAGAACCCGGACCTCATCCACACAGGCAGCACGCTCCAGGTTCCCGCCCCT